>DPWD01000199.1 GCA_003526465.1 Hyphomonadaceae bacterium | reverse complement strand
ATTGATTGCCCGTGAGCGTTCAGCGCGGCATGATCACGCCATGAGATTCTTAGCGCCTTTGCTTTTGCTCTTGGCTGCTGGCTGTGCAACCGCGCCTCCCGTTGCCACGCTGCGGGTGCAGCCTGTGGAAACATCAGCAGCGAGCCCTGTATCGCGGCCATCGCCAGCGCTCGCGCTGCTGCGCGCGGCCAGTCACGACGCAAGCGCGCCGACGCGCGAGGAAGTTGTGCGCGTCCTCGGCGAGCCCGTAATTATGCGTCAGGACGGCGCTGGCGCGGCGCTGACTTATCGCACGCAGACTTGCGCCTTGCTCTTGCTGTTCGAAGCCGATGCACAAAACGCGCACCGGCTCACGCTCGTGCACGCAAGCGCGCGCCGCGCTGGAGATCCCCCGCCAAGCTTGGAGCAATGCGCGGCGGAAATGCCGGCGCGCTGATGGCGCGGGTTGCGTATCTGAGCGGGCGAAGCTATCGCGGCGCGGCACTGGCGCGAGGTGATGTACCCGCGCTGGAGCGGCCCGATCGGGAATTGATCCTTGCCGCCGGGCGCGCGCGCGGCATCGAGTTCGAGACTGTCTATTGGGATGAGCCCGATCTGCCGGATCGCGGCTTCGATCTGGCGGTCATTCGCACCTGCTGGGACTACACCGAGCGGGCGCGGGAGTTCGTCGAGGCGATTGCGGCGTACGAGCAAGGCGGCATGCGCGTGCTGAACTCCTCCTCCACAGTGGCTTGGAATGCGCGCAAGACTTACCTGCGCGAACTCGGCGCCGCCGCTATCGAGACGGTGTGGAGCGAGCAAGCTGATGCACGCAGCGTGGCCCACGCCTTTGACGCGCTCGACGCCGCCGAGCTTGTGGTCAAACCGCAAGTGGGCGCGGGTTCGAGGGAAACGCTCCGCCTGAAGCGCAATGCTTGGAACGAGGCTGATCTTCTGGGCGGCCCGCAGGGGCCCGCGATGATGCAGCCTTATCTCCGCGCCATCGAATCGGAGGGCGAGCGTTCGCTGCTTTGGTTTGGCGGCAAATACTCGCACGCCGTCCGCAAGGTACCGGCCGGCAACGACTGGCTCGCCAATATCCCCGGCAAGACGCGCTTCTTCGCCGAAGCGCCGCCGGCGAGCGCAATCGACGTGGCGGAAGCGGCGCGGGCGCTCGCGCCAGCGGACATGCTCTATGTGCGCATCGATCTGGTGCTGGGCGACGACGATCGCTGGCGGGTGATCGAAATCGAGGCGATTGAGCCTTATCTCTTCTTGGATTTCGCGCCCGAAGGGGCGGTTTCCTTCGTCGATGCGATTGCGCGCGTCTTGGGCTGATAGAGGCAGAGCTCGGCGATGATGCAGCGGGGGCATTCTGGCTTGCGCGCGCCGCACGCGTAGCGCCCGTGCAGGATCAGCCAATGATGCGCTCCGCGCAGGAAGCGCGGCGGCGTGATCTTCATCAGCTGCGCTTCGACTTCGGCCGGCGTCTTTCCATCAGCCAACCCGGTGCGGTTGGCGACGCGAAAGACATGGGTGTCCACTGCGATGGTCGGCTCGTCGAACACTTCCATGAGCACGACGTTGGCGGTCTTGCGCCCAACGCCGGGAAGGTTCTCCAGCGCTTCGCGATCGCGCGGCACTTGCCCGTCGTGCTTGGTCAGCAGCGCTTGCGACAGGGCGATGACGTTCTTGGCCTTGTTGCGCCAGAGGCCGATGGTCTTGATGTGCTCGGTGAGCCCAGCTTCTCCGAGCGCCAGCATTTTTTTCGGCGTGTCGGCGAGGCGGAACAATTCCTTTGTCGCTTTGTTGACGCCCCTGTCCGTGGCTTGCGCCGATAAAACAACCGCAACCAGGAGCGTGAACGGATTTGTGAACTCAAGCTCGGTGCGCGGGTCGGGTCGTATTTCCGCGAGCCGTGCGTAGAGCGCTTCCGCTTTGGCTTTGGTCAAGCGCTTGGGCATGTGCTATTGTAACCTCTATGACGCCGCGTTGGGAACGCTCGCCAACCGAGCCGCCGCTTGCCGGCAAGCTCTACATGGACGCAATCCTGCGGCCGCACCGCAGTCTGAGCATGACGGCGTTTCGCCTGATGCTGATTGTGGTCATCGTTCTGAACGCGGTGATGGCGGCGGTGTTTCTGGCGCACGGCGCGCTTCCGGTCGCGGGGTTTCTGGGGCTTGACGTGCTGGCGCTGTGGCTGGCTTTCCGGCTGAATTACAGAGCCGCGCGCATCGCGGAGCGTGTGCGCGTTGGCGCCGATCGCGTGCTGGTGTCGAGCGTGGGGCCGCGGGGCGACGAGACCCATTGGTCGCTCAATCCGATTTGGGCGCGGGTGGTGGGGGAAGGGAAAGGTGTGTTTATCCGCGCAGGCGGCGATTCCATGCTGGTTGGCGCGTTTCTTTCACCAGAAGAGCGCGTAAGCTTCGCCGCGGCGCTTGAGGCAGCGTTATCGCGGGCGCGGCGCGGCGGGTGATGCATCAGCTGCTCTGTTCTTATTTTTTTGCTCCGTCATTCCGGGCTTGCGGAGCAAGACCCGGAATGACGGAGTTTTATCCTGTGAATGACGGGCCGATCTCTTAGGCCGTTGGCATCAAAACCCCAGAACGTCGCGCATGGAATAGAGCCCCGGCGGCCTGTCCGCCGCCCATAGCGCCGCCGCCAGTGCGCCGTCGGCGAACACCGCGCGGTCGAGCGCCTGGT
>DPWD01000203.1:512-3835 GCA_003526465.1 Hyphomonadaceae bacterium | reverse complement strand
GCGCGGGGCTGCACCTTCGACCGCCGCCTTGAGCCGGCGCGCCACCGCGGCGGCGTCACCGTTCCAAGCCATGCAATCCTTGCCCTGGACCAGCGGCAGCCGCGAAAGGTCGGGCCTGCCCACCAGCAGCGGCACGACCTTCTTCTGCCCCGATACCTCAAGCGAAAGCGCGGTATTCACCTCCGTCACGGGCCATTCCTTGGTCACGGAGACCTGACTGACAATCGCCAGCACCGTGCGCGCCGAGCCAAGCGCGGTATTGATCTTCTGGGTGAAGCTCTGGCCCCAGCCGATATGGGCTTCGTCGAGGAAGGCCTTCATGCCGAGCTTGGCGCAGGCTTCGAAGATCGGGCGCGCGATGGCGTCTTTATCCTCGCTGGCGTGGCTGATGAAGATGTCGAAATCGTCGCCGCCGAACGCCATCTGGCGCACGAAGCGCGAGGGGTTGGGATCGATCTTGATCAGCTTCGCCGCGAGATTGAGAAACACGGGGTCATCGGCCCCGCGCACCATCTTGATGAAAGCAAGCTGTCCGTAGACCACATTGCGGAACGCGCGCGGCGGGTCCTTTGGCGGGCGCAGCATGCCGCGGTGTTTCAGGAAATGGTCGCGCGCCGCCGCCGGTAGACCAAACTTCTCCCACGCGTGCAGCATGCCGCGTACGCGTCTTATGCGCTCGCGTGACACGTTCGCCCGGGAGTTCACCTGCAGGCCGGTTACGCTTTGGCGCTGGTGGCGCGTCTGCAGGCGGACTTTCTTGTGGTTGATGTTGAAGCCACTGGCGGTGATGGCGCGTTCGAGTGTTTCGGCGACCGCCACACCATGGCCGTCCCCGCCCTGCGCATGGACGATCAGGGTCTGCGGCAGGCTCTGCTGGTTCGACGAAAACGTGATGTCATCGGCATAGCGGGTGTAGCGCACATTGCTCTCGCGCGCGAGGCGGGCGAGGCGCCGGTCGAGGTCAGCGGCGATGAAGTTCGAAAGCGCAGGCGAGGTCGGCGCGCCTTGGGGCAGGCCGTTCTTGTAGGTGCACAATTGCGCGAACACGGAAGCCGCCGCAGGCCCAAGCTTGAACGGCTCGGCCATGAACAACCCGCGCACGCGGCCGAAATTGACGCTCGGAAAGAAATCCTCAAGGTCGACGTTCAGCACCAGGCGCTGGCCGACATGGACGCGCGCGTTGGTGAGAATGCTTCGCTCCTTGATGAAGCCTTGCGCTGCGGGATGAGCGCTGTAACGCGCCTGCATCACCGGCGCGAGCCTGGTCTGCAACTCGCGCGTAAGCCCCACCGGCGCCGAGATCGGCCGCATCCCGCCGCTGCGTTTGGCGATCTCGAAGCGGACGTAGCGCTCCTCGTCCGCCGAACGATAAAGCGCGCGCGCGAGTTTGCCGACGGAAACGCCAAAATATTTCGCGGCGTCGTAGGCCGTGAGGATCGGCTTGCCTTCGTGGAGCAGCATTGGCTCGGCGGCTGATTCAGGAGAAGGCATCCCGTCCCTCGTACCTTACCAAACCCGCGCTTAAGCGCTGGGTTTAAAGACGCACCTTATTTATTCCGCCGCAGGATCAACAGCGGACTTAGAAGGACGGGATGCTTGGCGCTGACTTAAGCAAGCCCAAGCCGCGGGTGTCAATCGCGCCTACGCAAACCAATCGGCGATCTTGAACGAAAGCTGTGGGGCGAACAGCGGAGAGATCGCCGCCTGCACATCAAGCGGCTCGCAAGGGGGATAGTCGCCCGCCCTCGGATGGCGGAATGGATGGAGCCGACGATGCTCAACATCGACCACCCAATATTCGGCGATGCCCGCCCCCGCATACTTGCCGCGCTTCTCTATGAGATCGTCCGGCAGCGAGGAATGCACCACTTCGATCACGAGAGCGACGCCTTCGCCGGTGAGCAGATTTTCGGTGTCAAACGGCAGCCCGATAATCATCACGTCCGGCCCGCGCAGATTTTGCTCGCCGATTTTTACGCCACCCCCGGTCTGCACGCCGAATTGCTTTCGCAACCCAGCAGCAGTGAGTGCGTCATAAAACGCCTCCACGATCCGCCGCTCACAATCCATGTGCCTCGGCCCGGGCGTTGGCGCCATCATGATCCTCCCGTCCCACAATTCGTGCTTGCCGGGCTCGTTCAGCAGGCCGAGTTCTCCCATGCGCATGAACTCAGCCACGCTCAGGCGCTTTTCCCGGGGCGGGAGGTCAAGCACCGGTTCGGTCTTCAGGTTTGGACGCGCATCGTCGGCCATGGCTTGAACTCTACACCTGAACAGGCGATCCTGCCATTCCTATCCGTATGTCTGTGCATCCCGCTCCGCCACGGCAAGCGCTGCAAGAGCCCAACAGGCAATGAGCAGGTAAGCGGAAGGATGCACGGTCCAAAGGAAATCGAGGATCTTATTCATGCCCTCCCACTCGGAATATGGAGGTGGGAACGGAATCGGACAGCGTTCCCAGTTCGCAGTTCGCAACCATCCGTACGCTTGGTATCCAGGCAACCAAATTGCCCAGCCCAAACACCCAATAGAGGCAAGACCGAAGAGCGTCGGTATTGTCGAGGCTAGCCTCAAAGCCCCAGCACCATCTTCGCGATGATGTTGCGCTGGATTTCGTTGGAGCCGCCATAGATGGAGGCTTTGCGCCAGTTGAAATAGATCGGCGCGGCGGCGCGCGAATAATCGGGGCCGATGGCGAACTCGTTGCCTTCAAGCTCGCGCGTGTAAGGCTGAGCATAATTGCCGACCGCCTCCAATGTGAGCTCCGTGAGGCGCTGCTGGATTTCAGTGCCGCGGATTTTCAGGAGTGAGCTTTCCGGCCCCGGCCCCTTGCCCGCGCTTTCGCGCGCCAATACGCGCAGCTCGGTCATTTCCAGCGCCGCAAGATCGATCTCGAGCTGCGCCAGTTTGCGTTGGAAATCCGCGTCCTCGCTCAGCGCCTTACCGTCGTCGCCGATCTCGGCCTTGGCGATGGCTTTCAGTTTCTCCACATTGCGCTTGGAGCGCGCCACGCCCGCGATGCCCGCGCGCTCGTGCGCCAGCAGGAACTTCGCGCAGGTCCAGCCCTTGTTTTCCTCGTGGATGCGCTGATCGACGGGGACTTTCACGTTGTCCAAGAACACGTCGTTCACTTCGTAGCCGCCATCGAGCAGCTTGATCGGCCGCACACTCACGCCGGGCGATTTCATGTCGATCAGCAAGAACGAAATGCCTTCCTGCTGCTTGGCGTTTGCGTCGGTGCGGCAGAGGAAGAAACCCCAATCGGCGTGCTGCGCCAATGTCGTCCAGGTTTTTTGCCCGTTGACGATGTAGAAATCGCCCTC
>DPWD01000203.1:323-503 GCA_003526465.1 Hyphomonadaceae bacterium | reverse complement strand
GCCCTGGCACCACCAGACTTCGCCAGACAAGATCCCCGGCAGGAAGCGCGCCTTTTGCTCGGGTGTGCCGAACGTGTAGATGACAGGCCCCACCATCGAGACGCCGAACGGCAGCGGCGGTATGGTTTCGGCGCGCGCGTTCTCCTCGAGCCAGATATAACGCTGCGTCGCGGTCCAACC
>DPWD01000203.1:0-302 GCA_003526465.1 Hyphomonadaceae bacterium | reverse complement strand
GCGAGCATGTCTTCCCTGGACAAATCCTCGCGCAATCCCTTGCCTTTGATCTGGGCGGGATAGTTCGCGGCGATGAACGCGCGCACCTCGTCGCGAAACGCAATCTCTTCGGCCGAAAACTCAAGTTCCATGGGGTAGCACCTTGGGGTCGCATCTCGCGCGCGCGAGCCGCGCGCCAAGCGCAACTTATAGGGCGCCGCGCGGTCCTATCAACTCGGCGTCGGGGATGCGTCTGCCGTTGCGGCGCCTAGGCGGGGGCGCGCGCGAACTCCGTTCGGCATTGGCCGCGCGGGTGAGCGCGG
>DPWD01000201.1 GCA_003526465.1 Hyphomonadaceae bacterium | reverse complement strand
CGTCCACACACGGGGATGGGTGGTGATTCTATCCGCGTACCGTCACGTGCTCACACTCCCCAGCGCCGCTAATTCCTTCACCAGCTTCGCCGCCAGCACAGCGGTAACGCCGTTTACGTCGCGCGTGGGATTGTATTCCACCACATCCGCGCCCACGAGCGGGCAATCGAGCGCCAGCAGCATGTCGATCACATCGCGCGGGCTGAGCCCGCCTGGCTCGTAGTGGGAAACACCCGGCGCAAACGCTGGATCGAAGCCGTCGAGATCGATGCTGATGTAGAGCGGCTTGTTGAATATAGGCGCTGGCGTGCGGGCGAAATCCTTCATCTCGATCATGTCGACGCCAAAGCGCGCGGCCTGTTCGCGCTGATGCTTGTTAAGCGTGCGGATGCCGACCTGCACCAGGCGCGATGCAAGCCCCTCCTCCATGATGCGCGCGAACGGGCAAGCATGGCTGCGGCGGTCGCCGCCGAGCTCATCGTAGAGATCGGGGTGGGCATCAAGGTGTAATATTTCCACCGGTCCGTGATGGGCGGCGATGGCGCGCAGGATCGGGTAGGTGATGGAATGATCGCCGCCAAGCGCTATTGGGACCGCGCCGGCTTTGAGCGAGGCGGCGATCGCCGCTTCGATCAGCGCATCGTCGTTCAGCGTTTCGTCGAGCGACAGATCGCCAACGTCGGTGAGCGCGATTTCCGCGCCAAGCTCCAAGCCGGCCTCGCTCGCCTCGTTGCCGTGAGGGCTGAATAAAGC
Organism: Hyphomonadaceae bacterium; assembly: GCA_003526465.1. GTDB lineage: Bacteria > Pseudomonadota > Alphaproteobacteria > Caulobacterales > Aquidulcibacteraceae > Vitreimonas. The sequence goes on along the minus strand of DPWD01000201.1, from coordinate 7,696 downwards.
CGCGCGGATCAGCGGCGGCGCCTGCGCGCAGCCGCGCAGGTAGGAGGAATGCACATCGCTCGGCATGCCGATGAGATCGATGCGGCGGGTCACTGGTTCAGCCCCTCCGCGCCTTGCCCAACATACCGGTAAGTGATCCGCCGCCAAGGCCATGTCCGTTCGAACGCCTCGACGCGCACTGTCGATCCATTCGGGAACAAAAGACCCCTCGGCACCCTGACCGTCACCACGGAGCCGTTGTCGAGTCTGAGGTCAGCATACGGAAACGACCCCTCCTCCTGTTCCCGCACGCGTCCTCCAACTACCTCCGCATTCTCGATGCCGAGAGAGCGTCGGGGAGTGAAGGTCAGCATCAACGAAAAAGAAACGACCGCAAACAGGAGCGCAATCCAGAGCCAACCTTTGTGCAGATCCGCCACCACATTGCGCAGGCGCTCGCGTGCGAATGCTGCCTCGACCTCCGGGCCGGTTATCTTCATTGCAGTTCACCCTTGAGCACCGGCACACACCGCCCCGCAACACTTGCGACAACTCCCCCTTCGGTGCGGCGGGCAGCCGCGCGCAGCAGGCTTGGCCGGCTCATGTGCTCACCCTGGCGAATGTCGAAGGCGATGCGTTCTCTTCCACTCAGATGCAACAATAAAGCCGCGAGCGGGGTCGCCGCGCTGCCGGTGGCTGCGTCCTCCCATGTGCCCGACAGCGGCGCGAACATGCGCGCGCGCAGGTTCTCGCCGTCGCGCGCATATACATAGAGCGAAAAGCGTTCAGACAAGTCCGCGCCACCGTCATACGCCGCGTTGAACGCGGCCAGGTCGGGCGCGCAGCGCGCCAGATCGTCCAAAGCGGTCTCTACAATGATGTATGGATTGCCGACCGAGCAGAGGATCGGCCTGTGCGCGGCAACGATAACCGCCGCGGACGTCAACCCAATGCAGGGCGCAACGATTTCTGGCGCAAACGTGCGCCCGACCTTGAGCGGCTGCGGTGCTGTGATCTTGCCGCCAACAACAGCGCCTGCCTCCCGCTCGATCTCTACTTCAATCACGCCAGCCGGCGCTTCCAGCCGCAAGCAATCGCCATGAGGATGCCCAGCGCGCGCCAGCACATAAGCCGTGCCGATGCTGGGGTGGCCAGCGAACGCCATTTCGGCGGTGCGGTTAAATATCCGGATTCGCGCGCTGTTGGCGGGGGTAGCCGGCGGCATTACGAACGTAGTCTCGCTGAGATTGAATTCGAACGCGAGCGCCTGCATGTCGGCGTCGCTCAAGCCGCGCGCATCGGTGAACACCGCCAGTGGATTGCCGCCAAAGCGGCGCTCCGTGAATACGTCCACGGTCTCGAAGGAATAGCCCATCTACTCCGCCGCGTGCTTGGCCGCGTCGGCGCCGTTATCCCCGCGCCGCCAGCGCAGTTTCGGCTGGCGCGCGGCGCGCGTATCGTCCAGCCGGCGCATTGGCGCGAGTATCGGCGCTTGTTTGAAGAATTGCACATCTCCCGCGTTCACGCGTTCCGCCAGCGCGATCATCACGTCGGCGAAGCGGTCGAGTTCGCGCTTGGGTTCGGTCTCGGTCGGTTCGATCAGCATGGCGCCGTGCACCACCAGCGGGAAATAGGTGGTGAACGGGTGATAACCCTCGTCAAGCAGCGCTTTGGCCATGTCGATGGTCTCGACGCCTTTCGGTTTGATCGATGAATCGTCGAAGAGCGCCTCGTGCATGCACGGGCCATCGCCAAACGGCGCGTTGAAGTGCGGCTTGAGGCGCGCGAGCAGATAATTTGCGTTGAGCACCGCGTCTTCGGCCACTTGCCGCAGGCCGTCGCTGCCATGGCTGAGCATGTAGGTCAGGGCGCGCGTGAACATGCCCATCTGGCCGTGAAACGCGCACATGCGGCCGAAGGCGCGCGTGCCGTCCTTGTGCTCGCGGAGGCTGTAGCCTTTCACGATGTGCGGCACCGGCGCGAACGGCGCGAGTGCTGCGCTCAGCACTGTCGGTCCGGCGCCGGGACCGCCGCCGCCATGGGGGGTCGAGAATGTCTTGTGCAGATTGATGTGCATGGCGTCGACGCCGAGATCGCCCGGGCGCACGCGCCCGACGATGGCGTTGTAGTTGGCGCCGTCGCAATAAAAATAGCCGCCCGACGCGTGGATGAGATCGGCAATCGCTTTCACATCGCGCTCGAACAGCCCGCACGTGTTGGGATTGGTGAGCATCGCCGCCGCCACGTCTGGCCCGAGCTTTGCCTTGAACGCTTCGAGGTCGACGCGGCCATCGCCCGTGCCGGGCACTTCATCGACAATGAAGCCCGCCGCCACCGCGGTCGCGGGATTGGTGCCGTGCGCGCTCGCGGGAACCAGCACGCGCTTGCGTTTTTCCGCGTCGCCTCGCGCGGCGAGCGCTGCCTTGATCGCCAGCATGCCGCAGAATTCGCCATGCGCGCCAGCCTTGGGCGAGAGCGCCACCGCCGGCATGCCGGTGAGTTCTATCAGCCAATGCGCGAGTTCGTCCATCAGTTCGAGCGCGCCTTGGATGGTGGAGATCGGCTGCAACGGATGGATATCGGCGAACCCCTCGAAGCGCGCCACGCGCTCGTTCAAGCGCGGATTGTGCTTCATCGTGCACGAGCCCAACGGGAAGAGCCCGAGATCGATGGCGTAGTTTTTCTGAGAAAGCCGCACGAAATGGCGCATCGTCTCGGGTTCGGAGAGACCGGGCAGATCGAGCGGCGCTTTGCGCGCGAGGCCGCCGAGTTTGTTCGGCGTATTTTTCGGTTCTGGCAGATCGACGCCCGTTCCGGTCGCGTGGCCGGTTTCGAAGATCAGCGGCTCGGCTTGCAGCAGCCCGCGATTGCCGGAGGTTGTTTCGGTTCTCATTGCTTCGGCCCCCCCACAGGCTTCACGCCAAACTCTTCACATATGGCCTCATAGGTCGTGATGGGCTTGTCCCAGAGTCCGATACGGCCCTGTTTGAAATCGGCGGTCGAGAATATTTGAGATGGCACGATGTACATCGCAAGTTGAAGCGCTTGCCAGGCGTCGATGCCAATGGCGCGCGAGCGAAACTCATGACCCGGCCATTCAATACGGTATGCACAACGCCAATCAATCTGATCGGGCTCGGGCGCGTGAACCTGCACCAACCCTCGTTCGATGCTGCTATCACCGAAGTACTTTAGTTCGCGATCAACTATGATGGGAGTCATGTCAACGCCTCCTTCAGGGCATGGGCGTAGGCGGCGATGTCGTCATCGGTATTCATCTCCGTCGCGCACGCAAGCAGCACATCGTCCATGCCGGCGTTCGGATTGAGCCGGCTCATGGCTACGCCGCCGATCACGCCCTTCACCGCCAACGCATCGACGATGTGCTGCGCGTTGCCCGGCACACGCACAGCGATCTCGTTGAAATAGCGCTTGGTCAGCACTTCAACGCCGGGGACTTTTGCCAGCGCCTCCGCAAGCGCGACCGCCCTTTCGTGATTGAGCTGCGCCAGCCGCCGCAATCCCGCCTCGCCCAGCAACGTCATGTGCACGGTCCACGCCAGCTGGCACAGTCCGGAATTGGTGCAGATATTGCTCGTCGCCTTCTCGCGGCGGATGTGTTGTTCGCGCGTGGACAGCGTCAGCACGAAGCCGCGCTTGCCGTCGGCGTCGAGGGTTTCGCCGGCGACGCGGCCGGGCATTTGGCGGATGTATTTTTCCTTGACCGCGAACAGGCCCACATACGGCCCGCCGAAATTCAGCGCGTTGCCGATGGATTGGCCCTCGCCACAAACGATATCCGCGCCCATCGCGCCGGGTGGCTCGATTGCGCCGAACGCGACACACTCCGTGAACGTCGCCACCATCAGCGCGCCGGCGCCACGGACGGCTTCGCCGATTTTCGCAAGGTCCGTGATTGCGCCGAACACGTTCGGCGATTGCACAATCACAGCCGCCACATCCGCGCCAAGACGCTTCGTCACCGCCGCCTCATCGTCGATCGCCGCCGGCAGCGCGATGATTTCCAAGCCCAGCGCTTCGCACGCCGTGCGTGCGGTTTCGACGTAGTGCGGATGCACGCCGCCGGAGAAGACGATCTTCTTCCGCTTGGTGACGCGCGCGGCCATCATCGCCGCTTCCGCGCACGCGGTGGAGCCGTCGTACATCGAGGCGTTGGCCACCTCCATGTCGAGCAGCAGTGCCACTTGCGACTGGAACTCGTAGAGCGCCTGCAGCGTGCCCTGCGCGATTTCGGGCTGGTACGGCGTGTAGGCGGTGAGAAACTCGCTGCGCTGGATGATGTGATCGACGGTGGCCGGCACGTGATGGCGATAGGCGCCGGCGCCGAGGAAAAACGCCGTGCGGCCGGCGGGCGTGTTCTTCTCCGCTAACGCCTGCATATGACGGTGCACCTCGATCTCGCCCTGCGCCTTGGGCAGCGGCACGAGATCTTTCAGCAGCGCGCCCTTGGGCACATCGACGAACAGATCGTCGATAGTCTTCGCGCCGATGAGGCCGAGCATCTGCTGGCGATCAGCTTCGGTGAGGGGGAGGTAGCGCATCAAGCACCCTTCTCAAGGTGCACGCTCCGGGCGCGCACGAGCAAACTGAGACTGAGAATCAACACAGGCAAGTAAGCGACGGCAGCGACAACGCGCTGCCATAGCCCGCTTGCGTTCGCCGGCTGCACTGGCGTCAAGCCGCTCATGATGGCAGCAACGCCGGCGAAGGCGACGAGAGCCAGAAGCAGCGCCGCCTTGGTCAGCGCCGCGCGCTTCACGAACAGAAAGGCGATCGGAGCCGCGAGCGGGAGAACGAAAATGCCGATCTGGATCGGCCCCGGATTGTGACGCGGATCCGGCATCGGAAACAGCCAAGCATTGATCGCCGCCGCGCCGATGCTGACAAAGCAAAGAGCCACCACAAGGGCGATGGGCGCATGCACGCCCTCGCGGCGCAAGGCCACGAAGGCGCCAACGCCGCCCAACAGCGCGGCGACGCCAGTGGCCAGGGCGCCTGTGTTGAATAGAGCGCGGCTCGGTGCGCCAACGGCGCCGAGTTCACTCGCCTCCTGGTGCATGAAACTGTAACCGGGATAGAACTGCGCCGCGATGAGCTGCGTCGCGAAATAGGTCGACGGCGCAGCCACGCCGCCCAAGAGCAGCGCTTTCTCAAGCATGGAGGGCGCGGCAGCGGCCATCAAAGCCCCTTCACGTATTCGCCATACGCTGCTTCATCCATCAGCGCGTCGAACTCGGCCTTGTTCGACGGCTTGAGCTTCACGAACCAGCCTCCCGCTTGCGGCGCATCGTTGATGATCTCCCAGTTCTCGCCCGCGATCTCGGCATTGGCCTCGACGATCTCTCCAGAGATCGGCGCGTACACGTCAGATGCAGTCTTGGCGCTTTCAACCACCGCCATGTCGTCGCCCTGCTTGAACGGTGCCCCTACTGCTGGCAGCTCGGCGTAAACCACATCGCCCAATTGCTCGGCGGCGTAGGCGCTGATGCCGATGATGGCGATGCCGCCCTCCATCCGCACCCATTCGTGATCCTTGGTGTAGCGCGTGGTCATGAGCCCTTCCCCTTTGAACGACGATATTGGTGCGGCACGAACGGCAGCGGCGTGACTTCCGCGGCGCGCGGCTGGCCGCGCACCATCAGATCGACAATGGTCCCCGGCGCCGCGAATTTCGCCTCGACATACCCCATCGAAATCGGGGCATTGAGCGTCGGCGAAAACCCGCCCGAAGACACCATGCCGATCATGCGGCCATCCTTGTGAATCTCCACGCCGTCGCGTGCGGGCGCGCGATCCTTAGGCTTGAGGCCAACCCGCTTCTTTGGCGGTCCATCCGTGAGGTGGCGCGTGATGTGCATGGCGCCGGGAAAGTCCTTCGCTTCGCGGCGGCGCTTCTGAATGATCCAAGCGAGATCCGCCTCGATCGGCGACGTGCCGGGATCGAGTTCGTGGCCGTAAAGGCAGAGCCCCGCTTCCAGGCGCAGCGTGTCGCGCGCGCCCAAGCCGATCGGCTTCACGCGCACATCGCTCAGAAGCGCTTCCGCCAACCCTTGTGCTTGATCGGCTTTCACCAAAATCTCGTAGCCGTCCTCGCCTGTGTAGCCGGAACGCGAAATCGTGAGCCGCCCGAACGTCCCCACTTCAAGGCGCGCGTAGGTCATGAAATTCATGTCGGCCGCCGCCGGGCACAATAGCGAGAATGCATCCGCCGCTTCCGGTCCTTGCAGCGCTAACAGACAGCGATCGTCAGCGCGCACGATGCGAATGCCAGGATCGAAGCTGCGCCCCATGTAATCCCAGTCGGCATGTTTGCAGCCGGCGTTCACGACGACATAGAGATCGCCCTGTGCCTCCGGCTCGGACGGGCGTGCGATCATCAAATCATCAAGCACGCCGCCGAGCGCATTGAGCAGCGTCGTGTAGCGGATTTGTCCGGGCTTGAGGCCGGCGATGTCGGAAGGGACAATACGCTCAACCTGAGCGGCGATAGCGGCGTGCGCGGCCTCCGGCGCCAGCCCATGATCCTTCGGCAGGCCGATGAAGCACGGGCCCATGTGCGAAACATCGAACAAGCCCGCATGCGCGCGCGTCCAATTGTGCTCGGGGATAAGCCCTTCGAATTGCAGCGGCATGTCGTAGCCGGCGAAATCGCCGAACTTATTGGTGCGCGCGCGCCAGAGCGCGTCGAGAACCAGTTTCTTTGGCGGCAAATTTTTCGGCGGCGTGGCTTCGGTCATTTGCTTCCCAGGTACGCAGCGCGCGCACGCCTTTCGGCGTACGGCCCCCGCTGTCCTGGCACCTGAGAGATTTACTCCTTCGGCGGCTTCTTGGACCGCGGACCTCCAGGTCCGCAATGCGCGTCTGGAGACGCGCGTTCCAATCAGCACTTTCCAGCGTGTTCATCCCCTCGCGGTCCGGTTCCCTGAGAGTTTCCGGGGCGGTTGCTCCTTCGGGGGCGCTTTTCTTGTGCGCTCTCTTCCGCGGGGTTCGCTTGTCTGGCCGGATCGGCGCGACTCGCGTCGGGCCATCTCCGTTGGCTGCGAAATTGGGCTCCCCCGCGCGCGGAGTCAATTCATGACCAGGCGATCTCAGCCGTTCCGTGCAGGATTTCGTCCACTTCGGGTGTGTATTTCGCGCCTGACGAATCATGCAGGTCGAGCCCCCGCAGAAGCACGAGTGGCGCGCGCGAGCCCTTGCGCGCCCGCACTAGAACGCGTTTGGCGGGTTCGGCGAGGCGAGGCCGGACAGGCAGGATTTCGACGCCGCCGAGCCTGCCCTCCAGGGCCGCGAGTATTTGCGCCAGTTTGGCGGCGCGGTGAATCATGGTCAGCGCCGCGCCGCCCTTGAGCCGGTCCGCGAGTGCCGCGACCCAGGCGCTTATGGGCTGCTCTGCAATATGGGAATCGCGACGCACTGGAGCGGGAGCACGGCCGTCGCCCTCCATATCGAAAGGCGGGTTCACGAATACGCCGTCGAACACGCCCCAATCCGCGCGGCGATCGAGCGCGTCGCCTTCGATAATGGTGATGCGATCGCCCATCGCATTGGCGGCGACGTTCTCGCGCGCGAATGCCGCCATGTCGCTGTCGCGCTCGACACCGACAACATGCGCGCCGGGCGCGCGTGCGGCCACAGCAAGCGACGCCGCGCCCACCCCACAGCCGGCCTCCAGCAAGCGCGAGCCAGGCTCGACCGC
>DPWD01000247.1 GCA_003526465.1 Hyphomonadaceae bacterium | reverse complement strand
GCCCCGTGCAGCGCCATCTCCGCAAGTTGGCCGTGGAGCCACTCGGGCGCGCCGCGCGCTTCCAGCCCCGCCCGCAGCGCCGGCGAGGGCAGGTCGCCCATTTCTTCCCGCAGCGTTGCTTTGGCGTACGCGTACGCCGTACCGATGAAGCCGTGCGCCAGCATCGGCTTCATCGAGGGCTCCGCGTCCAGAAAGACCGTGTCCGACCATGAGGCGGGCGGGTCGATATTGGCGTCTACAAGCACGCCACCATCGCCAAGCGCATAGGCCTCCGCAGCGTCGGGGCGATCGTCGGCGCCAAAGGCCTGATACGCCTGCAACGCGAATTCCTCGGCGCTGAGTTCCGTGACGGCTTCTTCCCCGGGGATTGCCTCTTCCGCGGTCAGCGCCTCGAGTATCGGCCCTGCTGCCTCCCCTGCCTGGATTGCTGCCTCAGCGGCCTGCACTTGCGGCGGGCGGCGTCCCACTGGATGTGGGGCGGGGCGCCCGCGTGAGAGATTGACCAATTCCGGGATCATGATGGCGCCGCCTCGGCTGCCGCCTCCGCCAAGCTCAGCGGCTCGATCAGCTTCGTCCATTCGCCCTCCGGCCATGGCGCGCCCAAACAATTCACCACCAGGGCGCGCTCGGCGACAAACAACGATTTCCGGCGCGACGCATTCAGCGCGACGATGTTGGGGAACATCGAGGCGGACGCGCCGCGCGACACGCTTTCCAAAGCCCCATTTTCTCCCAGCGCGCAGAACACCACCGCCCCAATGGGATCCAGCGCACCGAACAGAACGCTCGCCTCGCCCTCGATGCTGATCCGCCCCTCGCTGAGTTGGAAAAGCTCCCAGCTTGAACCATGGCGACGCACCACCGCCTCGGGGATGACAGCGCCCTGCCCCGCGCCGGCGCGTAGGCGGTCAACGCCTTGATCCAGCAATTGGGTAGTTACAAGCGCGCCCGGTTCAAGCACCGCCACCCATGTCGCTTCGAGGCGCGATAAAGCATCGGCCACCGCGCCCGCGGTCCACGATGGCAGCACATGCAATACCAGACTGCTGCCCGCTTCCCGCGTTCGGCGCCGCAGCGAAGCCTCGTGCGCGGGCAAGGTGAAAAGGTACACCATCGCGCCGGCCGCACGCGCGGCCGCGTACACGCTGGCGAGTTCCAGGCAAGCGCCGTTGGCGAGCACAACGATTGCGAGATCGCGATAGCCCTGTGCGAGCGGCGGCGTTCTGCGCTTTTCCTTGCGCGGCGCCTTGAACAATACGCTGAAGTCGGCCGCCTCATAGGCATCGGCCATGCGCGCGCGATCGCCCGACCAGCGCAAACGCAAGGCATCCTTCACCCTGCGGCGAAGCGGCCTTGAGAAACGCACATCAGCGGCGCCGAGCAGCCCCGCAGCGACAAAATCCCGTATGGTTTCGCTGAGGCAGAGGACGCGGTGTTCGAAGAGCGCCCGATGCGGCAGCGCCGTGACAATGCGGTCAAAGCTTGGATCCACGCGATCGAAGGTGAGGAAGGGCAGGAGCTCGACCAGCGCGCCGCAGCGATGGGCGATCGTGCGCTCGAAACGGGAGAGCACTTCGTCCAGCGCCATCGACCCGACATTGACAATCAGATCGAAGTCGAACTGCAGGAAGTAGCGCCCCGTCAGCATGGCGAGGTAGGTCGGGGGAATCCTGTAGCGCGCCCGCGCCGCGGCGTAGTCGAGCACGACAACGTCTTCATCGTGGTAGCGCTCGTCGATGGCTTCCGCGGCCAAGCAATCGGCCTCGGAGAACACGACGATCTGGCCGGAAGGGCGCACCTCACGAATTGCTGCAATGACGCGCCGCAAGAAATACGGCCCGCCGATGCGCTCGGCCTCGCCCCAGAACACCGCGATTTTCCCCGGCGCGTCGGTCAAGCGCGGCGCGCTGCGGCGGTAGAATTCCGCGGCGCCGTAATGCATGCGCGGGGGAAAAGTGCGCAATGCCGGGTTTGCCTTCATGAACCGCGCGACTTCAACTAGCTGCGCCTCCGCCTCCGCCTGATCGAGCGCGTGCTCGGCGACCCATGCGGGAATCTCGCGCCGCAGCCGCGGCGTCTCCGGCGCCGGCGACCAATTGAAGCTTTCGGCGAGACCAGACGGCGGTTCATGCTTGGCAAGCTTCTGCACCGTCTCGCGCGTGAACAGGCGCGAGGCCTTGTGCATAAGCCCGCCCTGCATGCCGAGACTCTGCGAAGGCGGCTTCATACGGTAGAAATAGATCGTGCCCGGCACGAAATCGCGCTTGAACCCCGCCGCGGAGGTTTGGCAACTCCAATGCCAATCTTCCGAGCCCAAACCCTTCTCATGATCGTACGGCTCGATTGGGCAGCGCTCGAAAACGCTGCGGTGGGCGAACAGATTGTTGCAGAAGAACCAATCGGCGATCAGGCAAAGCGGGTCGAACTCGGGATCTTCGCTGCGCATGGCCCGCCGGAAAAACACTTCCGCGCCGAAACCTACGAACATTTCGGTATGAAACACCGTGTCGCGCGGATGGGCGGCGGCGGCGGCAAGGGTGTAGGCGTCATAGAGCCAATTGCGCGAAATGAGGTCGTCGCCGTCCAGGAACGCGGTCCAGTCATTGTGCGCGCACGCAAGCCCCGCCTGCCGCGAGGCGCCTAGATTGCCGAACGACACCTGCTGGCAACTCGCGAGCATGGCGGCGTACGCGCCGGCCACGGCGACTGTAGCCTCGTCAGGCCGGTCCAGAATGAGGTGAACGTCGACCCCGCAGCCCCGCTCGGCGGCGTAATTGCGCGCCAGCGTCAGGCTATCCAAGGTATGGGCCAAAAGCCGGCCCTCGCGGTGGCCATTCAGCACCACCCCTATGGGCGCCGCCGCCCCATTTTTCCTCGATCCCGCTGGCATGGCTCGCTCATAGCCCGGCAACGCTCAGAATCAACCAAGTTCGCCCCGCGACAGCAAGCGGCGCCTCGCCCGCTACGCCACAGGAACTTCCTCGATCGCCGCTATGTTCTGGATGCGCAGCGCAGGATGACCGAACAGACTGACGTTCACCGCATCTATCTCCTTTGGCAGGAACACCTCCAGCGCAAACCCGCAATTGAGGAATTCGGGCTCCTTGATGTGGGAGGCATAATATTCCGAAGGGTTGCCGCCCTTGAAGTTAACCACGCGCGCGCGCGCGTCGCCTACATACCAATCCCAAGCCTCGACCGGACGCCCAGCGATGAGCCCGCCGCTAATCACCGCGATGCGGGAATCGTAGAGCGTGACGCTTTGGATATCCATGAACGAGATATCTTCACGCGGCAGCAGGCGGACAAAATACGGCACCCGAGAAACACGCGCACCTGTACCCAGTCTCGAATAACCCTGCTGCTTGGCCAAAGTTTCGGTCACGATCTTCTGGTCCGGCGTGAGGCCAAGGCGCTCGAACACGCGCTGGGTTTGTGGACCGAAATCAACGATGTCGCTGTAGTCAACGACTAGGCCGTCATGCTTTTCCGCCATTTGATGGTAAAGCGCGTTGAGGCCTGCAAACCGCTCGATGCGGCGGCCGGTGTTGAAATCGCTGCGTATCACCTCGCTCGGATCGCGTGTGTTGAATACCAATAGGCAATCGGGAAATAGCTTCTTCAAGAACGCCAGTTCGGCGACAACGACCTCATTGTCGAAGCGCGGCGTCCTAGCGTCGGCCTCGGGGTCATCGGTCCAGATTCTTCCGTCGTAATGCGCCTCCTTGAAGCCGAGCACGCGATACTCATCGAGTTTGCGGTCGCCAGCGAGGAATTTCTCCACGAACCCGCGAAACAGGGGCGCCAGGGCGGCATCGTTGTACAAATGCCCCCCGAAATACGGGCTCGACGTGACGTCCGCATCGGCGTCAAACTTGCTTTGGAGGGCGTCGTAGGCGCGCTGGAAATGCGCCATCAGCATATTGTTTTCGCCGCGCACCAGCACGCGGGGATGGTTGCTCAGAAGCGCCATCAGTAAAGTTGAGCCGGTGCGCCCGTAGCTGATCAGGAACACGTGGCGCCGGTCGCTGGCGGCCTCGGCGCCGCGTCTTGAAGACTTGCTCATAGTGTTCGCACCTGCCTCATGGGGGGAGCGTCGCCGCCCGCGCCCGAACGCCCCCGATGACGCCTGCCGCGCCACCAGGCCGCCCGCGCGCTCAGCCAGCTACGTCAAACCTCGCACGTGGCATCGCGGAAATGCGAGAGATTTTCAACAGGGGCAGGCCAAAAAGGCCAACGCTGAGTTCGCCGAGCGTCGCGGAAAGGGTTAATTCAAACCCACAATCCTGGAATTGCGGGTCGGTGAGCCGCCAAGAATAATCCCCCGAAGCGATGCGGCCCTTGTATCCCACGACGCTCCCCTCTTGGGGGGCCACCGACCAATCGTCCTCGGCGATGTCCGCGCCGGCGAGTATGCCGCCACGGACGGTGACGACCCCATCGCGGGCGCCGACCTCGCAGACATCGAGGAAGCTGAGATCCTCGCGCGGCAAGACACGGACGAAATAGGGAACGCGCGAAACACGCGTGCGCGGGCCCAGCGGAGCGTAGCCCTGTTGCGCGCGCAGCGTCCGGGCAACAATTTCGGGATCCGGAATTATCTCCAAACGCGCGAACGCAGCCTGGGTTTGGGGGCCGAACTCTACAATGTCGGAATAGTCGGCAAGCAGGCCGCCATACTCCGAAGCGAGTTCCCGATAACTCTGGTTCAGTCGCGAGAATCGCTCCTGGCTCCACTTGGCATTGAAGTCGCTTTGGGCGACGTCGGCCGGGTCGCGGGTGTTGAAAATCAGAAGGCAACCGGGGAAAAGCCTGCGAATAAAGTCGAGATCAATTCGAATGGTGTCGAGGTCGTGGTAAAATACCTCCTTGAAGCCGAGTACATCGAACGTATCGGGCGCCCGGTCGCCGGCAAGGAACGTCTCGGCTGCCGCGCGAAGCCATGGGGTCAGGAACGAATCCTGAAACAGGTGCGCACCATAAAAGGAGTTTGACGCCTTGCCGCCGCCTTTGTCGTAAGAGGCCGTCAAACTATCATAGGCGCCCTGCAGATAGCGAAACAGAGACCGATTTTCGCCGCGCACCAGCACGCGGGGATGATTGCTGAGCAAAGCCATCAACAGCGTCGAGCCGGTGCGCCCGTAGCTGATCACGAACACATAACGCTTCGCCCTCGCGGCGCCGATGGCCACACCAGGGCCGCTCGCTTGATCGCTTGCCATTGCTCCCAAATCCTGTCGGCGACTGGCGCTGTTGTTGGAGACATTTGGCCTGGTTTCAAGCGCGCCGGCCAGGAGCTTTAGCCTGTTCGCGGCGGCAGATTGCGCCGCGCGCAGCCATCCGTGAACGTTTCGGAAACCAAACTGGCGTAACGCTTAGGGCGACACGAGCAACCGGCGCCGCCATGGATTGGGTGGATTATAAGGGCTATTTTGGGCCCGACCGCCGTGGCGGCCGGGGCAAAATACGCTTGAACAACCGGCGCAAGGAAGCCGACGTCGCTGGCCGGCCGCCCTCGCTGCGAACAGCGCTGCTCCAATTGCGCATGCGCGTGCTGGAAACGCAAAGCCCAGCCGGCGCGGAAGAATTCGTGCAGCGCGTGCAGGCCACGGTGACGCTTGCGGCCATCCATGACGAGCCCAAGGTCGGCGACATGCTCGCGCGCATGGCGCTGCATCTCATGCGCGCCAACGGCGCGGACGTGCGCGAGCAGCTCTACAACGCGCTCGACCGCATTCAGGCCGCGGTCACCAAGGACAATTGCTGATTAGTCTGGATAGTGCCGCTCGCCCGGCCAGCCCACGATCGCCTCGATGGTCTGGTGCGCGCTTTCGAGCTTATGATCAGGCACGTTGGAAATGCGCGCCGCCTCGATCCAGGCCTTGATCGCAGTCGGCGCCAACCGGTCGCGGCCGCACAACACAAAGAACGGCTCGTCTGCTGCAAGCCCGGAAAGCGAGCCGAACTCTAGCTCGGCGGCCAGATGCTTGAAGCCGGCCTCGCGCAACATGTGCGCGCACGCGAGCTTCACGTCGCGACTTTCCACTTCCGTCATGGTCTTGCTCCCTGATTCGCTGAGCGGCGCCCGAACGAGCCTAGCATGCGCGTGGCCCAGTCGCCGAGCGCGTCCCATGCTTCTTCGCCGCCGCCGAACAGGCCGAGCCGGACCATCACCAGATCCTTCGACGGCACAACGACAATGATTTGCCCTTCATAGCCCTGCGCGGAGAAAGCATCGGCCATCGACGCATCGGTGATCAGCGAGCGTTGCGGCCTTCCCTGCCCGCTTGATGGGGTCAGCCACCAACCGGCGCCATAGATATCGGTATTTGCGTCGGGTCCGCGGGTGCGGCCGAAATCGGCCCAGCGCTCCGGCAAGATGCGTGCGCCATCCCAAACCCCGTCGCGCAGATAGAGGTAGCCGAAGCGGGCGAAGTCCCGCGCGGTCGCGTAGATGAGCGAGGAGCCGTAGAAGGTCCCCTGGGGATCGAACTCCGTCACTGCGCGCATGCCGATGGGGGCGAACAGCGATTGCTCCATCCAGGCGCGCATGGCCGCGCGGCGGTCGTTTGCGCTGCGGGGGTTGGGAACGACAGCGCGGGTGAGCGCGTCGGAAACCAGCAGCGTGGCGGCGGAAGAATAATTCCAGCGAGCGCCGGGATCGTGGATCAGCGGACGCGCCGCAGCCCAGCGCGCCACGTCGTTGCGGCCGGGGCCGAACAGCATATTGGCATTGCCGCTGAACGCGACATTCTCCGCGGTTTCGAGATAGTCGCTGCCATCGACCATTTGCAGCCATTGCCGCCAGGTGATGGAGGCGCGCCGGTCCCCCGCCCGCCAATGCGGGCTCCCCATCGGCGCATCGATGGCGACGCGGCCCCGCAACACCGCCGCGCCAACCAGCGCGTGTGTGATCGATTTTCCCACGGACCACGAATTGTGCCGCGTCGCGCTGGTGTAGCCTTCGCCGTAGCGCTCGAACACGATGCGCCCGCCCTGCACGATCAATACCGCGCGGGTTTCGCCCAAGGGCGTATCGCGGCTGGCGAAAGCTTCGGTAACCGCCAGATCGAAAGCGGCGCGGTCGACATCGGCCGGCAGCGGGGCGCTCGCCCAATCTGGGATCGGCCAGGGCGCGCCGGCGGGCTGGGCCGGTAATGGAGCAAGCGGCTGCGCTGGCGCCAAACTCGCGCTCACGAACAAAAAGAGTGCAGCGAAAATCGCGTTCCGCAGCATGACGCCCGCCCCTAGTCCCGCTATTGTCGCCCACTATACGGGGAGGCGGGCGTGGGGCGCAAACGCGGGATCTGGATCGCAGTGTCGGGCGCGCTCGCGCTCGGAGCCGGCTTGCTCGCCTGGTCGTTCGCTGACGATCTCGCCTACGCCCAGATCGCCACCGGCTACGCCGCCAAACAGACCTGCTCGTGCGTACACGTGAGCGGGCGTCCGCTTGAGGCGTGCCTCGGCGATTTTCCCGAGGACGCGCGCCGGCAAATCAAGGTGACGCAAGCAGGCGCGCGCACCCGCGCCAGCGTGCTGTTCGGACTGGTGGCGGCGGAGGCGGCATTCGAGGACGGGTTCGGGTGCTCCATCGTGGAGCAATGATTTCCTCCCTGGCTTGCGGGGGAGGAAAACTCACACCAGCCAGCCCCGCGGATTCCACACCGGCCTGCGCAGCACCGCCAACACCAGCGCTATCAGCGCGCGCAGCAGCGCCCAAAGCATCGTCGCCAGGCCGACCCAGAACGCGAATTGAGCGACGCCGTTGCGCACTTGCTCTAGGCTCAAAGGCGTGTTCACCAGCATGCCCAGCAAGCTCAGCAGCGTCAGTATGGAATAGCCGATCACCAGCGTGCGCAGCGCATGCTCATGATGCGTGTTGGCCCATGGCATCGCCGCGCCGCGATTGGAATAGACGAACAAGAACCCGGCCACCGCCACGGCGAGCGCTACGAACGACATGGGCGGCGCTGGAAACAGAAGGCTGAGCACGAACGCCGCGATGGTGAGAAAATGCGCCAACACCGCTTTGCCGCGGTGGGTCTTAAAGCCCCACCCTTCCTGCTGTGGCGCGGGCGCGCGCTTCGGCGGCGGGCGGCGGAACGGGGTGACGTTATCGTGGGACATCGGCTATTGCCTATTGCCTGCCGCCAATTGCCTCAATCACAAATTCAGCAAATGCGGATCGCCGCCTTGGGCGGCGATGTTGACTGAAATCGCGCGTTCCTCGGCGAAACGCGGCAGATAAAACGGCCCGCCGGCCTTGGGGCCGGTGCCGGAAAGGCCCGAACCGCCGAACGGCTGCACGCCGACCACCGCGCCGACGATGGTGCGGTTCACGTAAACATTGCCGGCTGGAACCGCCGCACGCACGGCCTCGGCGAAGCTCTCCAGCCGCGAGTGCACCCCAAGCGTGAGCCCGTAGCCCTTGGCGGCAAGCTCCGCGCCGACTTTGGCGATATCGGCGGGATCGTAGCGTACAACATGCAGGATCGGCCCGAACACTTCGCGCTCGATTTGGGAGAGTGAGTTCAGTTCGACGATGGCGGGGCCGGAGAAGGGCAGTGCAGCCCCCCCGGGGCGCGCCGACACATCAGGCGCCTGCGTGTTTGCACGCGCCCCCTCACCCTGCCCTCTCCCCCGCAAGGGGGGAGAGGGTTCTATTGCGAGCTGCTTTAGCACCTTCGCTTCATTGCGCATGCGCGCCATGTGTGCGTCCAGATTTGCTTTCGCCTCTGCATCGATAATCGGGCCGATATCGGTGAACGGATCGGCGGGATCGCCGATGACGAGACAATCCATGGCGCCGAGCGACGTCTCCAGGATTTCGTCGGCTGTGTCGTGCGGCAGAAATAACAGGCGCAGCGACGAGCAACGTTGCCCCGCCGATTGAAACGCCGAGGCGATCACATCGTCAACCACCTGCTCCTTCTGCGCGGTGGTGTCGCAGAACATGGCGTTAAGGCCGCCAGTCTCGGCGATCAGCGGCACGAT
>DPWD01000090.1:5584-6938 GCA_003526465.1 Hyphomonadaceae bacterium | reverse complement strand
ATCGCCACCGGCGGCACGGCGCTCGCCGCACTGGCGTTGATCGAAAAGCTCGGCGCCCGCGCGGCCGGCGCCGGCTTCGTCATCGACCTCCCCGAACTTGGCGGCATGGAGCGCCTACGCCAGCGCGGCGTTGACGCACAAGCGCTATGCGCGTTCGCGGGGCACTGACGCGCTCAGAAATCCACCTGCGCGCGCGCTTGCACGGTGTCGACATCGCGATCCAGGGCCGGGTTGATGGCGTCCACTTCGGAATGCACGTAATTGGCGGCCAGGCGGAAATTGCGCCCGATGTACCAATTCACGCCGGCGGTGACGTCGTCGGCTTCGCCGGAGTTCGGCGCGCCGGCTTCGCTCAGATCGAGAGAGCTGTAGCGCGCCGCCAATTCCAGCGCGCCCCAAGCGTTGCGCGGACGCGGCCCACGGAACACGCCCGTTGCGTCGCCATATTCATGGCGCTCGCCGGTGATGATCCAGCCTGTCTGCGCGTAATAGCCGTCGAAGCCGAGATCGGCGCCGACGCTGCGCTGAAGCTCGGTCGAGACGAATTGCCCCTGCAGCAACACCGGCCCGACTGAATACGCCGCCTCTAAATTGTAGCCCGTCGACGTGTCGGGATTGGCGATCGATCCGGTGCTCAATATCGTGGGCGCGAGCGAGGCTTCCGGCCCGGTGCTGATGCGGCGCACGTCGCCATTGCCGAATTCACGGCGCTCGAGGCCGAGGCCGAGATGGAAGGTGTTGCTGCGCCGCTCAACTGGGCTCCACGTCGCGCGCACGGCAACCCCGTCCCCCTTCTCAGCCTGAATGTTGTCCTCCACGTCGATTGCGTCGCCGAAATAGCCCCCGGCGATGGAGAAATGGCGGCCTTCGTACGAACCGCCCACGCCGACGCCGAAGCCGGGCGCGAGCGCCTGCACCAGCGAGCGCTCCATGAACATGGTGTCGTTCGAGCTGCCGACATCTTCCATGCTGAACGGGGCGATGAAATTGCCGGCCTTGATGTTGAAATCTTCGCCAGCATAGCCGAGCCAGAGGTTGCGCCAGGCGCCGCCATTGGTGAATTCGCGGTCGACCCGCAGCCGCCAATTGTCGCCAAACCTAACGGCGAGTTCGAGTCGGGCGCGGCGCACTTCTTCGTCGTCTGTGTTGGTCCCGCCGTCATCGACGGAAGCAGCATCGAGATGGACGCGCCCGCCCAAAGTGGCGCGCACGGCGCCGGACTCGAACTCGAGCCCATTAGCGCCGGCGCTGAAGCCCTCCTCGGCCTGTGCGGCGCCCAGCCCAAGCGCCCAGCACACCGCCGCCGCGCCCATAAGATCGCGCATGTTCTTGGTCATCGTCATTTCCTCTCGAT
>DPWD01000090.1:0-5536 GCA_003526465.1 Hyphomonadaceae bacterium | reverse complement strand
AAAGCTGTGTCCGACCCGGCCTAGCGTATCGTAAGTAGGGTTTGCACCAGCTTGCTCCTTCGGCGCGAGCGCCTGCATGGCGCGCACCCAGCGCTGCGCCCGCTCCAGGCGCGTAAGGCCCTGGGTGCGGTCCAGGCGCTTGGAGCGGCGCAGCGAACTGTCGCGCCTGACATCCAGATCGCCGACGATGACGTGTTGGGGAACGCTCGCAAAGGCACCGCGGTCCAAGCTCAGGGTGAAGCCGCTGCGGCGGGTGTCAAGCCCATAGGGATAGGGGTCTTCAGCGTTCGGGAACGTATACCAACCCGCCCCGACCAGGACCGTTGACGCCACCCGGCTGGGGTGAGCCATGGCGAAACGGTGAGCGAATTGCGCGCCGCCGGAATATCCAAACAGCAAGATCTTGCGCTGATCGGCATCTGTCAGCCGCCGCGCCGCGTCAAGAATATCGAGCAAAGCCAGATCGCTGCGCACGCCGGTGCGGGCGTCTTCCAATTGCTGGTACTGGCCGTACTGGGTTTTGTCGAACAGCGGCGCGACGATGCAAAGGCCAAACTGGTCGGCTTCGTCCATCAGGCGGAATGCGTGCGCCGCGGCGTTGCGGGCGATGCCATGCACCGACACGACCAATGGCGCGCCTGCTACTTCGGTTGCGGGGCGATAGAGGAAGAATTGCCGCGGGCACGAGCCCGCCGTCTCGTGGTAAGCAAGCTTCCGGCTTGGCGGCCGCTGTAGTGACGTTGGCGCCAGGATCGGGTCCACGGGGTTCTCCTAGCCTGCTTCCGCGGCGTCGACGACGACATCGACATGTCTGGCCGGGGCCGGCTTCACGCGCTTGTTCCGGATACGCCACACACTTGTCGCGACGCGCCGCAACGCCGGCGACGAGGCGACCATAAGCACCGTCCCTGGATAATTCGCTAACGCGCGCGCGATGCGCGCCGCCGTTTCGGCATCGAGTCGAGTGTCGACATCGTCGAGGATCAGCACCGAGGGCGAATCCAGCATCGCGCGTGCAATCATGAGGCGCTGCGCTTCGCTTTGGGAAAGCTCGGGCGCGCCTTCGCTCAGACGCGCCTGCGCGCCCTCTGGAAATTTCGCGAAAATTGGCGCGAGGTTGCAAATCTCGGCGACGCGCGCGGCCTCCTCCTCGCTCGCGCCCGGCGCGCGATAGCGCAGATTCATCGCGATAGTGCCGCGCAGCAGCGGCGTATCGGCGCTGGCTACACCGATCCTGCGCCGCAGCGACGAAAGCGAAGTTCGCTTCAAGTCGCGCCCATTGATGCGCACTCTTCCGCTCTCCGGGTCGCGCAAGCGTGCGGCAAGAGCCAGCAGCGTGGATTTTCCCGAGCCGCTCGCCCCAACGACATTGACGATAGCGCCGGGCCCCGCGGTCAATGACACCTTTGAAAACAGGTCCTGCGCCGCCACCGAACTGAACCGCAAACCGACGCCCCGCTTGGGCATGCGACGCGTTTCCGCTTCAATCTGCACCGCCGGCTGAATCGCCAGCGCGGCGGCGACCTTGGCGAAGGAGACCTTGGCGCGCCGCCACAAGTCGAACGCCACGCCAAGATCGCGCACTGCGCCTGCCAGCAGCCCTGCAATCGAGATGGCGCCTGCCACAAGGCCGATCGACATGGTCCCGCGCTGCACTTCGATGACGCCCACGATCAGCGTCGCCGCCACGAGCAAACCAGCCGCAACATGCACAATCGCGCTCATCGCGCCGGAGATGCGCGCAAGGCGCAGGCCGGCGGCGAGCAATGCATCGCTACGGCGGCGCAGCCGCTGCGCCTCGCGATCGAAACGGTCGAACGCCCGCACGGTCTGCGCCGCGCGAATGCTGCTGGACACAAAGGTCGCCACCGCGCCGCGCTTCGAACGCATGGCGGCAATCGCCCGATTCAAGGGATTGCTCAGCCACACGACTGCGGCGGCCGCAGCCAGCAACACGCCCCCAGCGGCGAGCGCGAGCGCCTGATTTTGCAACGCCAGCACGCAAAGCAGCAGGATCGAGGTAGCGAGCGCCGACACAAGCCGCGGCAACCCGTCTCCCACCCATTTCTTTATCGCCGTCAGATCGCCGACGAACGGCAACAGCAAGCGCCCTTCCCCGCGCTGACTAAGCGTCGCCGGCGAAGCGTTCATGATCCGTGCAAACAATGCTTCGCGCACCTGCGCTACATAACCGAGGCCGAGCTTTTCGCTCGCCCACGCGCGAAACGTCTCTAGCCAGGCGGCGACGAGCAGGCTGCCAATGAAAAGAGCGCCAATCCACCACCCCTCAAGAAGCGGACGGTTCGCACCGCTGGCCAGCAGGCTGTCGAATACAAGCTGCACGCAATACGCGGCCACCGCCGCCAACCCTGCCTGGGCGAAACTGGCGGCAATCAGCGACGCCAGAAGCGACCGCCGCGGCGACGCAAAAACCGCGATCACGAAACCACGCTAAGCGGCTGACGCGCGCCAGCCTGCAAGCAAACGCGGGTGGCGCAGGCGGCCTCGGCCAGCGCCTTGCTGCTCAACACCTCGATGTTCAGTCCAGACTGCGCCTCGCGCGCAGCCAATGGCGAAGCGGTGAGCAAACCAGACACCGCGCGCAGCGGCAGCTTGCGCACATTCATCCAGTCCGCCGCCGCGCGCGCACCCATGGAATCGGCGGCGGCCAGCACAATCGCGTCAATGCGGGCCGCAAACGAAGATGGCGGACTCAGCAGCGCCGCGGTTTCCTTTTGCAGCAGGCCATCGGCGATCTCCACCACGACAACATCGACATCGCTCGCTTCCAATTCGCTGACCAACCGGTGCGCGCCACTTTCAACCAGACCGACATCCACGCCCGCCGTGGTGGAGAAACCAACATCGGTAAAGTCCAGCACGCGCGTCGCGCCTGCGTCCAGCATCGCCCAGAAATCGCCGCCAGAACCGGTGCCGGTAACTTTGCAGGCGCCGACGCGCACGCCGGCGCGCGTCAGGCCGCGAATGAGGTTGACCGCCACCGTGGTCTTGCCGGCGTTCATTGAAGTGCCCGCCACCGCGATCACATTGCGCACGGGGGCGTTCGGCGGCCCCGCCGGCAGCACGAACTGCTCCAGATTGAGCGGCGCGCCGTTTGCGCCGATCAACCTGCCGATGGGTGCAATCGCGGTCGGTTTCCTGGCATTTGCGTGGCGCGCCAAGGTGTGGGCGGCGATGCCGCCGCTCGCGACCAAGTCGCAAGCCGACACATTTGCCGGAACCACCGCCTCGAATTGATCGGGTGCGTAGCGCGCGCCGTATGCTACCACAATGTCATCGCCGACATGGAGTTGTGCGCGCCTGCCCTCCGGCGTTTCGAGCTTCGTATGGTGGCCCAACTCAACCACGCTCGCGAGCACCAGATCCCCCGACTGCGGCGCGCCAGCCGCGGACAAGGCGACAGCGCGGCCCAAATTTGCTCGACGCGTTACAAACGCCCGCTTCGCACGATCCAAACGCTCAACCAGGGCGCGGCCTTCTGCGGCGCCGTCCGTTTCCTGCTCAATGTTCACAAAAGCGCCTTTCGTCCCGATACCTGCCCGCCAATGCGGCAACCGCCGCTTCCCCGAACTGCCTGTCCGCGTGTCCCTCGGTTCGCAGCGTACTTGTTCGCACGTCAACTTATTTAGAAAGGAGCAGGGCGGCTTGAGTACACTCAAACTACGCGTCCGACCGGGCTTTATTCCAGTGGTGAAATACGAAATTCTCGCGGCAATGCCGCATTTGGATGTCGCCTGCGGAAGTGACTCCGAAGTGAACTCCCGCCACACACGAGTGACACGGGTTTCGCCTATCCCACCGCGCGTTCGCCGCGGCCGAGGCGCTCGTTGACATAGGCAAACAAGCGCTGGCGCACCACCGCATTGTCGAACCCGCGCGCCATCGCTTCCAGCTGCGCTACGTCAGCCGAACTCACCAACATGCTCGCCGATTTCGCGCTCATGCGAAAAACGCCGTCCATGCCGCAACGCTCGACTATCTCGCAATCGTCGAACAGGCTCTCCTTGACCCGCTCACCCGGGCGCAGGCCGGTGGTGGCGATCTCGACGCGCTTGCCGGAGCGGCGGATCATTTCCTTGCCAATAGCGAGGATCGAAACCGGTCCGCCCATTTCCATCATGTAGGCGCTGCCCGCGCGTTCATCCTCGAACGCGGCGACACTCAAGATGAAACCCACCGCTTCCGCGGGCGTCATGAAATACCGCTCCATCTCGGGGTGGGTGACCTCGAGCGGGCCGCCGGCCTCTATCTGCGCGGCGAAGCGCGGCAGCACCGAGCCTTGCGAGCCCAGCACATTGCCGAAACGCACGGACTTGAGGCGCATCGACATCGCGCTTTCGGCGGCGAAGCCGGCGACATGCAGCTCCGCCAACCGCTTGGTGCCGCCCATGATGCAAACCGGCGCGGCGGCCTTGTCGGAAGACACCAGAATAAAATGCGCAGCGCCCGCACTCGCGGCGGCGGCCAAGGTGTTGCCCATGCCAACCAAATTAGTCAGCACGCATTCGATCGGATGACGTTCGCCCAGATGCACGTGCTTAAGAGCGGCGGCGTGAAGCACCACATCCGGCTTGGCGGTGCGCATCACCGCTTGAAGGCGGCCCGGGTCGCGAATGTCGCAGAGGATGTCACTCACCGGTTGGGCCGGCGCGGCGCGGCGAATGCGCTCAAACAGGTCCAGAAGGCTATGGTCGAAATGGTCGAGCAAGCTGAGCTGCGCGCAGCCGATTTCGGCCAGCCGCTCGGCCAGCGCGGAGCCGATGCTGCCGGCAGCACCCGTGATCAGCACCCGCTTCGCCGCAAAAAAACGCTTGAGCTTTTCGGTCTCGAAGCGCCGTTCCGGCCGCCCCAACAAATCGGTGAGCATGCGCCGACTAATCCCCGCTTCTGGGCCCCGCTCCCGAACGAATGCTAGCAAGGCCGCCTTCGCCCCGCCATCCGCCCGCTGCGCCCCGCCCGGACCTGTTGCCGCCGAGCCATTGTCAGGGCCTTGTAGCCCGAGTCGCAAAGCCTCCATAACCTCAAAAAAATGGCTTCGCAACAAGCGGTTCGCAGTTTGAGCTTCAGTTCGCCAGGAGCCGCGCGCCCGCATAGCAGGGTGCGAAGGTACACGTCCGCATCAGCATGCGAACATGATACGCGCCGGATGCCGCGGGGGTGAAGTCGACCACCGGGAAGTCGTCGGCGAGCACGTCTTGCGCCACGACCGAGCCGCCGGGATCGACCAGCTGGATGTCGACATTCGAGCATTCGTTGTCGCAGGCGCCGACGACGAGGTAGCGCACCCCCGCCTCCAGGCTCACCCCCCAATCGTAGGAGGTTCCGGGCTGCAGGCTTGCCAGTTCTTGACCGGCGTTATTCATGTTGGGGCCGAAATTTTTCTGCACGTTGTCGAGATAGTTCGACACCACCTGCTGCAGCTGGGCGTGATCGGCGGCGCTGAGATTGGCTTGGCGCACCTGCTCGGCGGGCGCGGGCGGCTTGGCAGGGGGCGTGGCGGCGGCGGCGTTCGCGG
>DPWD01000254.1 GCA_003526465.1 Hyphomonadaceae bacterium | reverse complement strand
CCGACAGGCGCTCGCGCATCAGCACCGCCTCGAACGCGGCGCGCGCATCTACCCCAGCTGCCTTCGCCAGCGCGTCGGTCATGGCTTGCAGCGCATGGCGCCGCGAGGAGGCGGGCAAGCGCGCCATGATCGCGTCGGGAGCGAGAAGATCGCTGAGGTCGTTCATCTTAACTCCGCCGCTTGCAGGAGCGGCGCCACGCCTGAGGGCTTTAGGTGGGTTGGGGCGCGCCCCGGTCGGGGTCGATCCAGCCGACATTTCCGTCTGAGCGCCTGTAGACAAGGTTCAGACCTCCGTGTGCGGCGTTTCGGAACAGAAGCGCCGGGTTTTCCGATAGATCCAATTGCATAACCGCTGTGGACACAGTCATCGTGCGCACGGCCGTTTTGGTTTCCGCTATCACCAGCGGCGGGTCCAAGAGCGCCTCCGCCGACGCCTCGGCGCTCGCTTCGTCTTCTTCCTTTAACGGCGCCAGCACATACGCCGAGGCGGCCTCGGCGGGAAGGGGAGATTTGTTGTCGCCATGATGATTTCGCAGTCGCCTCTTGTAGCGCCGCACACGCTTTTCAAGCTTTTCCATGGCGTCGCCGAAAGCAATGTAAGCATCGGCGCCGTAACCTTCAGATTGCAGCGAAATGCCTGACGCCAGATGCACGGTGCAATCGACTTCAACGCCATTCTTGGCGCCGCCATTCTTGGCGACCGTAACCACCGCATCGGTTGCGCGATTGAAATATTTGCTGACGCTTTGGGCGAGATCGCCTTCAATTCGAGTTCTGAGCGCTTCGCCGACATCCATATGCCGTCCGGCGACTTGTATGCGCATGGGCGCGCCTCCCTGAGGACCGAAATCGAGGTCGAAACCGCGCAGCGCGGAGCGCTCCTGGACCGGGCTCCGCCCCCAGGAGCGCCGCCGATCTGCATCTGTAAAGGTAGGCCCGGCGGGGCGCAGGGTCAATTCAACGCTCGTCGCAAAAGGCACCTCGCCCAACATTCGCCAAAGCCGCGAAAGCGGCGTTCCAGATTGGGACAAACGCCGAAATCTCCCCTAAGATGAAAACCTTGAGGAAAACGACATGAGCGCTGACGCCGCCGAAGCGGGAGCGGCGGCAAAGGCGCACTGGGCCGATGTCGCCGCCATCGCCATTTGCACGCTTGCTTGGGGCACGACCTGGTACGCGATTACGCTGCAATTCGGCGTGGTCGATCCGGTAATCTCGCTGGTCTATCGTTTCGGGCTGGCCTCCGCACTGCTGTTTGTGTGGTGCAGGCTGCGCGGGGAAGCAATTGCGCTCACGCGCCCGCAGCATCTCGCCGCGCTTGGCATGGGCGTGTGCAATTTCGCGATGAATTATGCACTGGTGTATTGGGCCGAGGAGCGCGTGACGTCGGCTGTCGTCGCTGTTGTGTTCGCGGCGATGATGTTTTCGAATCTGGTGACGTTTCGCGTTGCGTTCGCCCAGCGCGCGCCTGCGTTCGCGTGGCTTGCGGCGGGCCTCGGCGTTGTCGGGGTCGGCGTACTCTCCGCCGAGGAATTGGCCTCCTCGCACATGGACGCGCGCGCGCTTTCTGGGATCGGGCTGGCGCTCGCGGCGGTGATCGCGGCATCTTCTGGGAACGCGTACGCGCGGCGCGGCGAGGTGGCGGGAGCGGGTGTTGCCGCGTTCACCGCCTGGGGAATGGCGTACGGCGTATGCGGGCTTGTGCTGTTCGCGCTCGTGACTGGCAAGGCGTGGGCATTCGAGCCGACATGGGAATACGCGCTCTCGCTGCTGCATCTCTCGATCAATGGCTCGGTGGTCGCTTTTCTGCTTTATTTCGGGCTGGCGCGCCGGCGCGGCTACGGAACCGCCTCCTATATCTCGGCGCTGACCCCGCCGGTGGCGATGCTGGTGTCGAGCGCGTTCGAAGCGAAAACCTGGGGGCTGGCGGCGCTCGGCGGCGTCGCCCTGGTGCTGGTGGGACAGGTGCTGCTGCTGCGGGTGAAGCGGGCGTGAGGGATAGACTTATGCAACCATTGCACATATACTGAGCCGACATGCCCAGGTTGGTGCGGTTCTAGAACGCTGAGATCGCGATGTTCTTCGCCGATCACAACCCGCCGCATTTTCACGTGCTCGGGCGCGATGGTGCGGCGCAGGTTTCGATTGAGACGCTGGATGTGATTGCTATTAGCGGGCGCGTCGATCTGCGCGAGGCGTTGGAATGGGCGGCGGCGAACCGCGAATTGCTGCGGACGAAGTGGAATGAGTTGAGCGGATCATGATTGGCAAGATCGTAAGCGTAGCGGTTTCCGGCGACAAGCGCCTGGAAGTGAGTTGGGACGATGGGCTCGTCGCGCCGGTTGACTTTTCCGATGTCATCGCTGCGCACAAGGCGCTTGCGCCGTTGAAGAAGAAGGACGAATTCGCGCGCGTCAAGCTGAGCCGGGACAAGTGGTCGCTGGAATGGCCGTGCGGCGTGGATTTCGGCGCGCATCAATTGCGCCGCTGGGCCGACGAGCAGGCGGGAGAGGCTATGCGCGTCGCCGACTTCCGCGCTTGGATGGAGGCGCACGGGCTGACGCAGGGTGCCGCCGCGCAAGCGCTCGGCCTCTCGCGGCGCATGATCGCGTATTATCTCAGCGGCGAGAAAGTGATCCCGAAAACGGTGCTGCTGGCGACGGAGGGATGGGCGGGGCGGGTGGAGGCTTGATCGCCGCCGTCATCCCGGGCACGCGCAGCGTGACCAGGGACCCAGGGGCAAGCGTCGTGTTCGACGATCTCCGTGTTCCGAGTGTCGCTTCACGATCTTTGAATAACGGAACTTTGATGATCGGCACAGCGACCAAGGCGTAGGCGCAAGATTTGTCCCATTGTAGAGTTTTCCAATGAAGACACCGGCTTGGCCAATTGCGGCGTCGACTTTAGCGCTCATCGCGTGCGCGGATGAGCCTATGTTTGTGGCTGATCGTTTGGAAGTAGAGGCGCACCGCGAGTTTGTGGCGGTCATTCGCGGCGTCGATGCGTGCGGAGGTGGCGTTATTCAGTTGTCAGCGGCATACGGCGGGTTCGTCAACTTGACTGTTGAGGTCGATCCCTCCGGTCATGCACGCCTGCTTGATGTACCGGAACAATCGCCACTTGCGTTGGATGTTGCGAATCCGAACTGCAGAAAACAGCTTGAAGTTGTCACCGAAGCTTGGCGGTATCGACCCTTCGAACGCGACGGCCTTGCAACGAAGGCGCAATTCGCCGAGCGTGCTCTTATCCTGCCCGCCGAGCGATGGCGGGTTCCGCGGCGCCAATTTCCTGCAATCGCGAATCCAGATTTCGTACTCATTACACTGACGCGATCGGGCGGCTGGATTCATTGTGAAAGCGAGCGCAGCCGATATTATCGACTCCAAATTCATGGCGACGGGAATGTAACCATCACATCGCCTATGCCTGGGCCCGACGCGATACGTCGCCAGAGGATCGACCCAGCTGTCGTTGAAAACCTCGTGGAGCAGTTCCGGGCCGCCGACTTCTTCTCGTTCGAGGAGGAATACCATGCTCCCATCACGGATCAGCCGCGACAGACTCTGACATTCGAGGCGGGCCAGGTTCGGGCCAGCGTTTCAGATTATGTCGGCGAGACGGTCGGCATGCCGCTCGTGGTGCGTGATCTGGAGGTGGCTGTCGATGCGGCGGCTGGGCTGGAGCCGTTGCGATGCGGTGGACCCGATACGGTGTTGCAACAGTGGTGAGGGCGGCGGCATCCGGCAAGGTGCGGCCTTCGACAGGCTCAGGCTGACGAAGAATGGCGTCACGTTGAGCTTGTCGAAACGCGACGCCGGCGGCGATGTTCGGTCCTCTGGCGATTCCGACTTTGCTGCGCCGTCCCCTAAATCCCGCTCGCCAGTTTCCGCTTGCGCTCCACCGAGCTCGGTATCCGCAGGCTCTCGCGATATTTCGCTACCGTGCGACGCGCGACGAGTGAGAGCGTCCCCCCGCCCCTGGGGGCGGGGGTAGGGGGAGGGGGCGCGCAGGAGGAACCGCGAGTGTTGCCGGTCAGTTCGGCGTGAAAGCGGTGACGGAGCGCCCAGTCGGTCGTGTGCGTCAAGTTCTGCAAATAGGGGCGGGTGGGGCTGACGGACATGGGGGTCATGCGGCCTTTCTGAGCTCGGCTTTCTTGAGTTCCTTGAGGTCGTCCATGTTGAGATAGCGGTTGGCTTCGAGCCAGTTTTCGTGGGTCTCGACGGCGAGCGCGCGCACCAGGCGCAGGCAGCTTTCGGCGTTGGGGAAGATGCGCAGCACGTAGGTGCGGCGCTTTATTTCTTCATTGAAGCGTTCGAGCATGTTGGTCGACTTCATGTGCTTGTGATGTTGCCGCGGCAGCCGGTAGTAGGTGAAGGTTTCCTCGATGTTCTCTTCGACCCAGCCGGTCAGCTTGGGGTAACGCGGCGACCATTTCTTGAGCCATGCGGAGAGGTCGGCCTTGGCGCCGGCGAGATCGCGGCGATCGTAGATCCAGCGCAGCTCCTGCAAGCAATCGTCGTTGGCCTTGCGCGGCAGATGATCGAGCGCGTTACGCAGGAAATGCACGTAGCAGCGCTGAAAATAAGCGTCCGGCAGCGCTTCGCGCACGGCCGCGCGCAAGCCGGCATGATCGTCGGCGACAATATATTCGACGCCATGCAGCCCGCGCGCTTTCAAGCCGAGCAGAAAATCCTTCCAAGCCGAGCGGCTTTCGCGATTGGCCAGTTCCACCGCCAGGATTTGGCGGCGTCCATCCCAATCGACGCCGATCGCAATCAGCACCGCGCTCGATCGCACCACGCCGGCTTCGCGCACTTTCTCATATTTCGCATCGATAATGAGATAGGCGAACGGCTCTTCCAAGCGCCGGCGCGCGAAAGCGTGCAGGCTTTCATCGAGGCTTTTGTTGATGCCGGAAATCGCCGAAGCCGAGAAGGCGTGGCCGCACAATTCTTCGGTGATGGCTTTGACTTTGCGGGTGGAGACGCCCTGCACGTACATCTCCGCCAAGCTCGACACCAATGCCTGCTCGGAACGCTGGTAGCGCTCCAGATTTTCGATTGGTGATCCGGTTGCAGGATCTTCAGGGACATCAATTTGGCCTGGCTGTTGCCATGCAACCAAATAATTGGCGTCAAGCACAATCGCCATGACACTACCCCTCGTACCGGAGGCGGTGCAGTTCAGCTAGCGGCGCTTGGATATCTAGGGTCCAGACTCATTAAAGC
>DPWD01000078.1 GCA_003526465.1 Hyphomonadaceae bacterium | reverse complement strand
CGGCTTGGCGCGCCGGCGGGCAAAGCGTGGGCCTCGTCCCGACCATGGGGGCTCTGCACGAGGGGCATCTATCCCTTGTACGCGCCGCCAAGGCGCGCGCGGGCCGGGTCGTCGCAAGCCTGTTCGTGAACCCGAAACAATTCGCGCCGCACGAAGATTTCGAGCGCTACCCGCGTGACGAGACAAGGGATGCCGCCATGCTCGCGGGCGCCGGGTGCGATCTCCTCTACGCGCCTGGCCGGTCCGCCATGTACCCGGACGGCTTCGCCACCAATGTCATCGTGTCCAACGTTTCGACGCCGCTCGAGGGCGAGTTCCGCCCGCATTTTTTTGGAGGGGTCGCCACTGTCGTCGCTAAGCTGCTGCTGCAATGCCTGCCCGATTGCGCGCTGTTCGGCGAAAAGGATTATCAGCAATTGCTGGTGATCAAGCGCCTTGCCCGCGACCTCGACATTCCAGTGGAGATTATCGGCTGCCCCACCGTGCGCGAGGCCGATGGTCTCGCCATGTCGTCGCGCAACTTCTATCTCACAGCCGACGAACGCCGCATCGCCGCGCAACTCAATGCGATCATGCGCGAGAGCATCGCCGCAATTCGCGCCGGCGCGGCCATCGCCGAGGTCGAAAAAGCCGGCAGGCTGCGCTTGACAGAGGCCGGCTTCGCCATCGTGGATTATTTCGCCGTTCGCGACGGCGAGACGCTCGCGGAAATCGCCGACCTCGCGCGCCCGGCCCGCCTGCTCGCGGCGGCATGGCTGGGCAAGACGCGGCTGATCGACAACATGGAGGTGTGAGGGGCGAGTGTTAAGCACCCTTTCGGATTTGTTCCGCGAGCTGCTTGTCGCGCGCACGCGCCGAAGACGCGCCCTCTATCAGATCCAGGGCTTGGGCCTTTTGGGTCTTCGAACTCGTGCGCGCACCCACTGCCTTCGCAATGGCAACTGCCTCGGCCTTCTTCACCGCTCTGTCGGCGCGTATCCTCGCCATGATTTCCAGAGTTGCAGCGTGGTCTCCTGTCCGTCTCGAAAGTTGCGTGACGTAACTGTCTACCACCCCTTTATCGACCGCCGTTCCGTTCGCCGTACGGGCGCGGCGCGGCTTGACGGCGGCAAGCCGCTCAACAAATTCCTCTGGTGGTCGGTCGGCGAAACGATCAAGTGCCGACACAATCGCGTCGATGGCAGCCGCACCCTCGGAGCCTAGACGGTTTACGGCACGCGACCGGCACTCCCGGACAATCAATCCAAGCGCTGAGGCGGGCATCATGACATCCTTTGTTCAATTTCCGCGCCAATCTTGTTGAATATAGTGCGACTCGACGTTGATGCCAAATAAGGCAACCCCTGCTCTGCTTCGTTTACAATTGGCAAGCTTTGCGGCAACTCGGCGTGCAAGACCACTGCGGGAGCCTCAATAAGCACTCCAAGGTCGGGGTCGTTGGCAACCGCAGCCTGGATGGAACCCCTTGCGCTTTCCGCCAGCGCTACTCCTGACGCGCTCCCCTTCGTCAAGGTCGTGAGCACGCCAACAAGCTTGAGATTTGGACATAGTCCGCTTCTCTTTAGCACACTTACCCTCCGCATGAAGCGTTCAGCGGCCTCCGTATCCCGTCGGCTTGCGCTTGTCGGGATCAATAAATGTGTCGCCGCCGTCAGAGCTGCGACCGACCCCGTTGTCAGGCGAGGTCCTGTGTCAATGATCACAAGATCAAACTGGCTCCTGAACGCCGGCGATCGCAGTCGTTTCAACAGGCGGAGACGAACATCGTCGCCTGTTTGGCCCGCAAGCCATCGGAACTGTTCACGGGTTTCGAGGTCATCAAATCCGTATGTCGCCGGGTAGAGCGACAATGCCGGCAGGGCGCCGGCAAGCCTAACGCGATAGTTTAGCACATCATCGTCGCTGAAGGCCGGATCAAAGAGGGTCTTGACTTGACAGTTCGGGTGCTCTGGAACGGCGCCTGTCGCTGTCATTATCATGCCGCTGACAGAACCCTGATAGTCAAGATCAATCAGCAGCACCCGCTTGTTCAGCAAGTGCGCGGTCCGTCGATAGTTAGCCCTTTTGGAAAAATATGCGCTCAGGTTGGCGGCAACCATTGTCTTGGCGACACCGCCTTTCAGGTTGGCGATGACCAAAGTCGGCACCCGCCCTTGTAGCCCTGTCAGTTCGGAATCGGCCGGAGCGATGGGCTTCAGCCAGACCTGTACAGATTCAGGCGGGAGCCCATCTGGCGACGCTGGTGGGTCCGGCACCCTTTCCCTGACCCTTCGATTCAATTCTGCAATCTCACGATCCTTTTCAGCCAGGGCCTGGTTTTTTTCAGATACCAGCTTCTTAAGCGTTTGACTGCCCCACCAGCGCCCTACGACGAACGCCGTAGCGAGCCCCGCCGCTGTGAGCCCCATCGTTGTCCAGACGAGATTGATGTCAGATATGAGCGCGCGCCAATTCATACAATGCCCCACTTGCCCCAGACTGCAAAGGCATAACTTGTGCTGTCAACTGCCGTCGCAACCGGTCGGCCCTAATTCACGCCCTTTTTTCTAGGTCGCCGGCCGGCTAGGCTAGACCAGATGACCCAAGACGTTTCCTATGGCGGCTATTTGCGGCTTCCGGAATTGCTCTCCTGCCAGGCGCCGCAGACCGGCGAGCATGACGAGATGCTATTCATCGTGCTGCATCAAACCATGGAACTCTGGATGAAGCAGATCATCCACGAGCTTGGCGCGGCGCAACGCGAAGTGCGCGCCGGCAATCTCGCGCCCTCCTACAAGCACATGGCGCGGGTCTCGCGCATCCAGGCGGTGATGACGCAGGCCTGGGACATACTCGCCACCATGACGCCAGCCGACTACACGAACTTCCGCGCGGCGCTGGGGGCCAGTTCCGGCTTTCAATCGGCGCAGTTCCGCGTGCTGGAGTTCACGCTCGGCATCAAGGATGCGGGCCACTTGAAGCACCAACCGCTGGGTTCGCCAGAACGCTCGATGCTTGAAGCGGCGCTAGCTGCGCCCAGCCTTTACGACGACGCACTGCTGCAATTGGCGCGCGCCGGCTTTGCGATCCCGCGCGAAGTGCTCGATCGTCCGCGCGCGGAGGCTTACCAGGCGAACGAATCCGTCGAAGCGGCGTGGCTCGAAATTTATCGCGACACCGCCAAGCATTTTCAGTTCTATCAACTTGCGGAGAAACTGCTCGACCTCGACGACGCTTTTCTCACTTGGCGGCACAAGCATGTGCTGACGGTCGAGCGCGTGATCGGCAGGAAACGTGGCACTGGGGGAACCGAGGGGGTCGGCTATCTGCAAACAACTTTGATGCGCCGCGCGTTTCCGGAGATCTGGTCGCTGAGGACCAAATTGTGAAATCCTACAAACACCTGTTCTCGCGCGCGCTCGCCGCGGCGCCAGGACGGTTGCACTTTGCCGCGCACTCGCACCATTTGTGGCCGGATGCTTCCTACGAAGGACACATGGAAGCGTGGGACGATGCAGCATCGCTTGCCGACCGCAAATGGGAGCGCATTTTCGGCGAAGTGATCCCGCAAGCGCAGCGCAATATCGCGGGCGAACTTCGCCTGCCCGATCCCAACACCGTCAGCTTCGCGCCGAACACGCACGAATTGCTGGTGCGCACCTTCTCCGCGCGCGCCGAGAGCCGCCCGCTCGACGTGCTTACCAGCGACGGCGAGTTTCACTCCTTCCGCCGCCAGAGCGGACGCTGGGCAGAAGACGGGCGGATATCGTTGCGCATTGTGCCATGCGAGCCGTTCGCCACATTCACGGAACGCTACCTCGCCGCGCTCGCGGAGAAGACACCCGACATCGCCTTCCTCTCCCATGTGATGTTCAAGAGCGGCCTGCGCTTCGATGGCGCGCGCGAACTCGCAGCACTCGCGCACCCCGACGGCATGTGGGCTGTGCTCGACCTCTATCATTCGTTCATGGCGATGCCGTGCGATTTCAGCGCCGTGGCGGACCGCGTCTTCCTGCTCGGGGGCGGCTACAAGTACGCGATGTCGGGCGAAGGCGCGGCTTACATGCATGCGCCGCCGGGCTTCGCGCAGCGCCCGCAAAACACTGGCTGGTTCGCCGATTTCGGCGCCATCGAGGCAAGCCAAGGCGAGATCGCCTACGGACGCGACGGCGGGCGATTTCTCGGCGCGACGTTCGATGCCACGGGTGTTTATCGCTTCAACGCGGTGCGCGCCATGCTGGAGCGCGAGGGTCTAGACACCGAAGCGATCAGCGCACGGCTCGCGGCGCTGCGCGAGGCGCTCTGCACTGCAATCGCATTCGGCGAAGCCGGCGTGCTTGCTGAAGCAGAATTGCTGCACCCGAACGCGACCGGCCCGCAGGCGCGATTTATCTCGCTGCGCCACCCGAACGCCACACACTGGAAGGCGAAACTGTTCGAGCACGACATCATCACCGACGCGCGCGACGACGTGCTGCGCATCGGGCTGGGGCTCTATCACGATGAAGCGGACGTGGCGGCGCTGTGCGCGGGAGTGAAGCAGGCGCTAGCTCAATGAAACACGCCTTCATTCTAGCTGCTATCGAGGGCGCGCGACTTGGTTGCCTCCTCCTTGCCACGTTGCTTTTGCCACTCCCCCAATCGAATTCGAACGAAACGATCGTGTACAAGGATGTAGTGCCTGTCGGGGCGTTTGGGCTGATTGGCGCCTTCGCGCTCACTGCCTACATTGGCAAGTTCGCCCCAAGATACGGCTTAGCGAGCGCTGCGATCCTCGGAATTCTCTGCAGCTATGGCATCTACTTGGTGTTGGATTATTGGCAGGTTCTGCGCTGATGCCCAGCGCGGGTGCATGGCGCTTAGGGCCAGTGAAACTGGCTCTACTTCGGCAGATGCCGCCTGAAATCGCGCCGAGCGTGCAGGATGCGCACCACGTCAATCTTGTCAGCACCGCTCAGATAGAAGATCACGTGCGACCCGACATTGTGGCGGCGATATCCTGCGCGGATCTCGTCACACGAGCGGCCAAGCGGGTTGGCCGGCCAAGGTTTTGATCGCTTCGACAAGATCGCGGTAGTATTTGTCGGCTTGCGCGACACTCCAACGCCGGGCGGTGTAGCGCCAGATATCGGCAAGATCGGCCTCAGTCCGCTCACGCAATAAGTACCGACTCATCGCCGCGCGGCGTGCTCAGCATGCATGCGGGCGAGGAAACCTTCTTCGTCGAAAGGCTTCGCCGGCCCACTCTGTTCACCCTCGACTAGAGCTTCGCGCGGGCTCGCCAACTTGGCCTCCTGCTCCTCCAGCAAACGGAGGGCGGCCTGCACGACTTCACTGGCAGAGGCGTAAACGCCTTCAGAGACTTGAGCCGCTACAAAGGTCAGCTGGTGTTCTGGGAGGTCGATCATCGTCGCTTTTGCCATGAGCCCCAATACCACGCTTCCGCGCAGTGCGACAGGGCTCACCACGCCCCCAATTCCACCAACCTGCGGCGCAAATCTTCCGGCAGATCCGCGCCGCCCTTGATCTCGCCCAGATCGGCGGGCGCGTCCTTCGGATCGAGATAGCGCCAGCCTTGAAACGCGCGCCGCGGCTGCGGGGCGGTGCGCACGATTTCCGGATCGAGATAGAGTCCGCAGCGCAGCCCGTGATCGTCGCGCACCTGCGCGATCTCGACGATGCGCTGGCGCACCAGGATGACACCCTTGATCACCCAGTAGAGCGAGCCTCCGGCAAGCACGTCGTCAACGCGCTTGGGCCACATGCGCGTGCCGCACACCGGACGCTTGCGGCGCTTGATCTGGCGCTTCTGGAACTCCGCTAGATCGTCGATGCTCTCGGCGCCGACGCAGAGTTTGAGGATGTGGATGGTCATTCGGCGGAAATCACCACGTAGTCCGGCTTTTCGCCGAACAGATGCCCACACCACTGGCAGTGGAGACGACCAGTGCGCGCCAGCTCGATTACAGCGCCGGCCCGGTATGAAAATAGGAACTGCTTTGCCTGGTAATCTCGCGCAATAGGGCTGCTCCATGACCCGCGCGGCGCATCACAGAACAGGCGCCGAGAACATCGGGTGCAACTTGGAACATTTAGAAGAAGATCACATACAAGCCAGACCAATATGCAAGCGAAGAAAACAAAGGGAGCAGCTGACTTTAGCGCAGGCGCGCGAATTTCAGACGCCAAGAGTGCGGTGATAGAACTCAACACGACAACAATGGTGAGCACCCCGCTAGCAATTGCTACAGCGCACAAGGTGCGGGTGATCGCCGGTCGACTAAGCCATTGAGTGAGCAACAACCACAACATTAGAGGCCTGCCAGCGTTAGCTCGCGCATGAGCTTCGCGATCTCCCGTGCGCCGCAATCATCCGACGCGCCCAGCCCCGCCATCACGCCCGCAAAATCCGCCGCGCTCTTGTTCTGCGAGAGCTTGCGCTTAGCCTCGATGCGTTCGGCGTGGAGTTCCACGCCGACAATGCCGCGCAGCATCGCATCTATGTAAGCGCGCGGTGCGTCCTCGAGTTTCCATGGCTTGGCTTGGCCTGCCTCATGCAATTCCGACAAACCGCGCACCACGCTTTCGAGCCGCGCCGGATCGTCGAACCATTCCACGCGTCCGCTCAAATGCACCGCTTCGTAATTCCAGGTCGGCACGGCCTTGCCGTGCTCGGCTTTCGAGGGATACCAGTTCGGCGAAACATAAGCCTCCGCCCCGCTCAGCACGATCAGGCCGCGCCCGTCGCCGAGCTTCCACTGCGGATTGACGCGGGCGATGTGGCCGACAGCGATTTTGTTATCCGCGTCCCACAGGATGGGCAGATGCGTGGCGCTAGGCGTCCCGCTTGCGTCGATTGTGATCAGCACGCCAGCGAAGCGGCGCGACAGGCGCTGAATCAGCGCATCGGCCTCGGTCGTGGCGAAGTGTTCGGGGATGTACATGTTCTGAAATCAAGCCAAACTTTCACCCATCCCCGGATGAATGCGCAGCATTCAGTCCGGGGCCCAAGATCACGAACCGATCGTGTTTATGGGTCCCGGACTTGCGCTTCGCGCAATCCGGGAATGGGTGGAAAATTGCCATCATCCTTCACCTTGCGCCGTCGGCGCGCCGACGGCCAACCCAGCCCGCCACGCCGCCTTCAGCGAAGCGGAAGTCTTGCGCGAGCCGTCGGCACTCCAGCCGGGCGGGCCGAGGAGGAACCCCCACGCCTCGCGCGGCGATTTCGCGTGCGTGAGGTCGCGCCAGATGCCCGCCCATTCGTGAAACGCGATCCGAAACGGATTGAACGTGCCCAATTGCGTGATGATGCCGTAGCGGATTTTCTCGTCCTTGGTCTCGGGCACGAAGGTGCCGAACAGGCGATCCCAGATGATCAGCACGCCGGCATAATTCGCGTCGAGATAGCGCGGATTGATAGCGTGGTGTACGCGGTGGTGAGACGGCGTGTTCATCACCCACTCGAGCGGGCCGAGGCGGTCGATCGCCTCGGTGTGAATCCAGAACTGATACACCAAGCTAATGGACTGAAACATCAGCACCATGACCGGGGGAAAACCTACCCACACTAGCGGCAGCCAGAAGATAAAAGCGAGCCCAAGCGTTCCTGTCCAAGTCTGGCGCAACGCGGTCGTCAGATTGTAGTGTTGCGATGAGTGATGAATGACATGGCTTGCCCAGAACCAGCGCCGCTCGTGGCTGATGCGATGCATCCAATAATACGCTAAATCCTCGGCGAAAAAGCACGCGGCCAGCACCGGCCAAGTCCAGCCAAGATCGAACAGGCGAAACTGCGCGACCCAGAAATAGCTCGCCACCACAAGGCCGCCCAACAATACTTTCGCAACCTGGTTGCCGAACCCCATCCACAAACTGGACGCAGAATCCGCGAACTGGTAACGGCCGCGCCCGGCTGCACGCACATAAAGCATTTCCGCGACGATCAAGAGGATGAACCCTGGCACCGCATAGGTGACGATGTCGGGGATTTCGAACGGAGGAGCGATCGGCGCTTTCATGCGGGCCCGCCTTGTGCCAGCGCAGCGGCCCATGCCGGCGGCGCCTGCTGCAAACGCAATTCAAGCGGGGGGTAGCCGATGTCGGCAAGCGTCACGCGCAAGCGCCCTTGCTTCAGCGTCACCCGCACCGCGCCGGGAGGCGCAATGCGGGCGCTCACCCCGTCTCCGAG
>DPWD01000311.1 GCA_003526465.1 Hyphomonadaceae bacterium | reverse complement strand
CTCGACGTGATCGATCTGATCGCCGCCGACCCCGACGACCTCTTGGCGCAGCTGGACGGACGCGTCGTCGAAGCCGGCGGCGGCCAACACACGCTGCGCACACGCGGCCGCGGCGTTGAACGCATTGAGCCCAGCGCGATCACGCAGGCGCTGGCGATCCTGGCCAACCCGAATGTCGCGCTCTTGCTGATGCTGCTCGGAATCTACGGCTTGATCTTCGAATTCGCCAACCCGGGCTTCGTGGCGCCGGGCGTGATCGGCGCGGTGTGCCTAGTGCTCGGGCTCTATGGGCTCAACCAATTGCCTTTGAACTACGCCGGCCTTGCGCTCATCATTCTCGGAATCGCTTTCATGATCGCGGAGGCTTTCACGCCGACATTCGGAATTCTGGGGATAGGCGGCGGCATCGCCTTCCTAATCGGCGCCGGTATGCTGATCGACACTGACATTGCAGAATATCAGCTGTCTTGGCCGGTGATCGTACTGGCGACAGCGCTCACCGGCGGATTCGTGGCGCTTGCGCTCGGTCTCACACTGCGCGCGCATCGCAAGCGGCCGGCGACCGGGGCGCAGGTCTTGCTCGGCCAGCGCGTCGAAGTGCTGGATTGGGCCGGCGCGAGCGGCCATGTCTGGGCTCAAGGCGAGCGCTGGCGCGCGCAAGGGCCGGAGAGGTTATCGCCTGGGCGCTTCGCACGCGTCACCGGGGTGGAGTCGCTCACCTTGCAGGTCAAGCCCGACGAGGGCGAAGGAGTTGCGCCATGAATCTTGTCGCCCTGTTTGTGCTTGCCGCCGCCGCGGCGATGCTTTTAGTCAGCGCCGTGCGCATTCTGCGCGAATACGAGCGCGGCGTGCTGTTCACCCTGGGCCGCTATTCCAAGGTGGTGGGGCCCGGCCTGGTGCTGGTGCTTCCTGGCATCCAGCAGATCGTGAAAGTGCAATTGCGCACTGTCGTTATCGACGTGCCGAGCCAGGACGTGATNNCGCGACAACGTGTCGGTGAAGGTCAACGCCGTGCTTTACTACCGCATTGTCCACGCCGAAAAGGCGATCCTCAATGTTGAGAATTACACCGCCGCCACCAGTCAATTGGCGCAGACCACGTTGCGCTCGGTGCTGGGCAAGCACGAGCTCGACGACATGCTGGCCGAGCGCGACAAGCTCAACGTCGATATCCAGGAGATTCTCGACCGCCAGACCGACGCCTGGGGCATCAAGGTCTCCAATGTTGAGATCAAGCATGTCGATATCGACGAAAGCATGGTGCGCGCCATCGCCCAGCAGGCCGAAGCCGAACGCTTCCGCCGCGCGAAGATCATCAACGCCGAAGGCGAAGAGCAGGCCGCGCGTAAACTGGTCGAGGCCGGCGATATCCTCGCCTCCTCGCCTAACGCCATGCAGTTGCGTTATTTCGCGGCGTTGCACGATGTCGCCGGCAACCGCACCTCGACCATCGTGTTCCCGATCCCGATCGACTTGCTCAACCGACTGCAGGGCGAGGACGAGAAGTAGAGTTTCCGAGGCCGTAACGGAGAGTGCGTCGTGGCGCATCGCAATCCGCCCATTGCGGGCATGACAAGGCCGCCAGAGAGCGCCAGGATGGGGAAGTTCAGCCCAGGTGCGAGGAGCGATCATGTCCGACCACGTTTATAAGAGCCTTGAACTGACCGGAACGTCGGCGCAGGGCGTTCAGGCAGCGATTGAAAACGCCATCGGCCGTGCAAGCGCCACGGTCAGAGGCATTAAATGGTTCGAGGTCACCCAAGTGCGCGGCGCCGTCGAGGATGGCAAGGTCGCGCACTGGCAAGTCTCGATGAAGCTGGGCTTCACCTTGGAAGATTGAGCCCACGCCGGGGTCGGCTCGCGCGATCTCCTGACAGCGCCGCGCCAAGCCCCTATATCGGGAAGGTAGGGGCCACAGTTGTTCCCGGCCTCGCAATCAGCTGCGGCGCCATGCTCGAACGCCTCTTGCACTCCGTGGTCCGTGACGGCGCGCTGGTGGTGCGCGCTCCCGACGGCAAGGTCTATTCCGTCGGCGGCGCAACCGAGGCGGAGGCGCCGCTCATCGTCCATATCCGCGACCACGCCACGCTGGCGCGGATCGCCCGGCGCCCCACCCTTGCCGCGGGCGAGGCCTACATGGATGGCGGCTTGGTGATCGAACGCGGGTCGCTCTACGAATTCCTTGCGTTGATGACGCGCAATTTGCATCACTTCATGCCGCGGCGGGGCCTGTTCGGCTGGCTCAGGCCTAAAAATCCCCGCGCGGCGGCGCGGCGCAATGCGGCCCACCATTACGATCTGTCGGCGGCGTTTTATCGGCTCTTTCTCGACGCGGACATGCAATATTCTTGCGCCTACTTCACCGGGCCGGGGATGAGTCTCGAAGAGGCGCAAGCGGCCAAGAAGCGGCATCTGGCGGCGAAGCTGCTGATCGAGCCGGGTCACCTTGTGCTCGACATCGGCGCCGGCTGGGGCGGGCTGGCGCTGACGCTGGCAGGTGAGCATGGCGCGCAGGTGCTGGGCGTCACGCTTTCGAGCGAGCAGCTCGACGCCGC
>DPWD01000312.1 GCA_003526465.1 Hyphomonadaceae bacterium | reverse complement strand
CCGCCGCCGAGTAGCGCGCGCAGTTCTTCGGCGTTTTCCGCCGCGCCGCCGCCGCGCAGTTCGGCGCTGACCGGCGCATCCAAAGTGGCGGTTTGGAGCGTGACATGTCCGCCGTCCAAGCTGGCGACGGTGTTTGCTGCCTTGCCAAGCGCGGACAATTCGTCGAGCCCGCCCGCACCATGAACGACCAGCGCCCGCTCGCACCCGACTTCGAGCAGCGCCTCCGCCATCGGCGCCACGTATTCCGGCGCGAACACGCCAACCAGTTGACGGTTTACCCCCGCGGGATTGGCCAGCGGCCCAAGCAAGTTAAAAATTGTGCGCTTGCCGATCTCACGCCGCGCGGCGGCTACACGGGCGAGGGCGGGGTGATGGCTCTGCGCGAACAGGAAGGCGATGTTCGCTTCGCTGAGGCAGCGCTCCAAGGTGGTGGGGTTGGCGGCGAGCTTCACGCCGAGCGCTTCCAGCACATCGGCCGCGCCGGACTTCGAACTCATTGCCCGGTTGCCGTGCTTGGCCACGGGCACGCCCGCGCCCGCCACCACGAACGCGACCGCAGTGGAGATGTTGAGCGTATGCGCACCGTCACCGCCGGTGCCGCACACGTCAATTGCCCCCTTCGGCGCTTGGATGCGCAGCATGCGCGACCGCAACGCGCGCGCGCCGGCGGTAAGCGCTGCGGGATCGCCCATCCAGGCGGTCGAGCGTTCGAGGAAATCCACGATCTCGGCGTGCTCTGCATGGCCGTCGAGGATGCGCGCGAAGTCGGCGTCGAGCCCGCTCATCGCAACCCCGCCGCTTCCAGAAAATTCCCGATAAGCGCGTGCCCATGCTCGGAGGCGATCGACTCCGGATGGAATTGCACGCCGAACAGGGGCCGGCTCTTGTGCGACATGCCCATCACTTCCCCATCCTCGGTTTCAGCGTCGATGCTGAAAGCGTCCGGGAATGTCTCGCGCTTGACCGCGAGCGAATGATAACGCGTCGCTTTGAAGGGGGAGGGCAGACCCTTGAACAGCCCGCGCCCAGTGTGGCGCACGTCGGATACCTTGCCGTGCATGATCGTCTTGGCGCTCACGACCGCGCCGCCGAAGGCCTGACCCAGGGCCTGGTGTCCGAGGCATACGCCCAGCATCGGCAGATCGGCGGGGGCCTGCGCGAGCAGAGAGAGGCAAATGCCGGCTTCGTTGGGCGTGCAGGGGCCGGGTGAGAGGATGATGGCGCGCGGTTTCATTTTCAACGCTTGCTTGGCGCTCAACGCATCGTTGCGCACGACATCCGTCGCCACGCCGAAATCCTCGACGTAATGGACGAGGTTGTAGACGAAGCTGTCGTAATTATCGATGACGAGGATCATGCTTCTTTATGGACCGCCGGCGCCTCGCCGGCCAGCGCCGAGGTTAGCCGGCGAGGGCGCCGGCCGTCCATATTTGGCGTCTGGTTTCGTGGGTCGAGAGCCCGGACGCCGTCAGGCAGTCGCCTTCCGTTTTCCGGCGAAGACGCGCGCTAGCTCGATCCAGAGATTGTAGAAGAACACGAACAGGCCCGCCACGATCCAGCCGTAGATCATGCTCGCGACAAGGCCGTAGATGAAACTCCACACGGTCAGAATTTCGAACTGCGGGAAGATGTCGGCCAGGACCGCATGTCCCGGAAGAGCGGGAAACAAGGCCCAAAGCCCCAAGCAGGCGAGATAGAGTATCTGAAACAACATACACGCGCCGAACATGGCGGGCAAATAAGGGAGCGGATGAGACTGGGCAGTCATGGCGCACCTCCTGCTACCAGGCGATAGTTAGACTGTCAGAATGGCCCGCGCCGTTACTCCGGCTTTGATTTGGGTCAAGCCCAAGCGCCCCATGCTAGGCTTAGAGATTGTTGAGCCGACTCAAGAGTGGGAGCCTCGTTTGGCGCCATTGCTTCAAACATGAAGAGGACAGCGCTCCTTGTCGCCGCGTCAGTTGCGCTCGTGGGCGCTTTCTATGTGTTGCGCGAGCATTGGGGCCACGTCGCCGGGCTATTGCCCTACCTTCTTCTTGCGGCGTGCCCGTTGTTGCATCTCTTCCATGGTCATGGCGGTCATTCCCGCCATCATATCGGAGCGCAGGAGCGTCGAGATGAGATACGCCCGTCACGATGAGGTAAGCCTTGAGGTCGCGGCCGAACCTGCGGCGCTGTTCGATCATCTCGACGATCAAGAACGGCTTGCGGCGCACATGAACAAGCCATCCATGATGATGATGGGCGGACGCATGTTCTACGAGTTCGACGCCGCGCGCGGTCGTGCGGTGGGATCGGTAATCCGGATGGGCGGCAGCTTTCTGTGGCTCAGACTTTTCGTCGAGGAAGTTGTGACCGAGCACGAGCGCCCGCTTCGCAAAGCGTGGGAGACGCGCGGCGATCCTCGCCTCATTGTCATCGACAATTATCGTATGGGCTTTGAGATTGAGGATGGCGGGGGCCTGAGCCGGCTCCGCGTCGCCATCGATTATGATCTCCCGCGGAGCTTTTTGGGCCGCGTGCTTAGCGCGTTGTTCGCGCCAATCTACGCACGTTGGTGCGTCGAGCGCATGGCTAAGGATGCGAAGCGCGCGTTCTCTGTAGCTGGCGTAAGCCTAGCCGCTCGCTGGTCATCGTGAAGCATTCCAGACACAATCTGTGTTCCAGGGGGATTGGGGCCTTTCGCCTCACCGGCCTTGGCTGGTGAATATCCTCTCCCTACGAAGAATAGGCCTCACACGTACCGCCACGCTTCCGCCGCAGCGCGGAACAGCGCCCGCGACTTGTGCAGCGTCTCCTGCAGCTCGGCTTCCGCGTCTGAGTCCAGCACCACGCCGCCGCCGGCCTGCACATAGAGCATGCCGTCCTTCAC
The DNA here is from genome assembly GCA_003526465.1 of Hyphomonadaceae bacterium. Classification (GTDB taxonomy): domain Bacteria; phylum Pseudomonadota; class Alphaproteobacteria; order Caulobacterales; family Aquidulcibacteraceae; genus Vitreimonas. The sequence continues at coordinate 390 of DPWD01000312.1, read as the reverse complement.
GATCCCGGTGCGCAGTGCGATGCAGGTGTCCATATCGCCGCCGGCGCCGAAATAGCCGATGCCGCCGCCATAGATGCCGCGCCTATGCGGCTCGAGTTCGTTGATGATCTCCATGGCGCGGATTTTTGGCGCACCGGTCACCGTGCCATGGGGAAAGCCCGCCGTCAGCGCGTCGAGCGCGGTGAGCCCCTCGCGCAACTCGCCTTCGACATTGGAGACGATATGCATCACGTGGCTGTAGCGCTCGATCGTGAAGCTCTCGGTGACGCGCACGTGCTTTGAGCCAGGCCCCGCCAGGGCTGCATTGTTACCACCGGCGTTGCCGCGTCTGGCAACGCGGCCGAGATCGTTGCGCGCGAGGTCCACGAGCATCAGGTGCTCGGCGCGCTC
>DPWD01000283.1 GCA_003526465.1 Hyphomonadaceae bacterium | reverse complement strand
GGGGCGCGTTGCTGCTGCTGGCCGCGAGTGCAGCGCTCTATGTGTCCGCGCCGCGACCGCTTGCTGCGTTCGACGCCGAGTTACGCGCGCTGTACGTGCGCGGCGAGGGCGGTTGGACTTTGCTCGCGCGGGAAGGGCGCTCGACCTATGCGCGCGATCGCCTGGGCGCGATGCTGGGCATCGCACCGATCGTGGCTGAGCGTCTGCCTTCGCCAAGTGGATGCAACGAGGAACTCTGTATGATCGATGGCGAAGGCGGAGCAAGCTTTGCGCTGGTCCGCGCTGAGCTTGGCTTCGAGGGCGCCTGCGTGGCTGGCGCTATCGTTCTGACGCGCCTCCTGGCGCCGGGCGGCTATTCCGAACGCTGCGGGTTACGGGCGCTCGTGGATGCAGAGAGCCTCGCGCGTCAAGGCGGCGCAATGATCTATCGTGCACATGAGCGCTTTCGCATTGAGCGCTCACTCAAATCTGGAACCGCACGCCCCTGGACGCCACGCGGCGCGACGGCTCAGGAATAGCGCCGCATCATGGCGATCAGCTTGCCTTGGATACGCACGCGGTCGGGCCCAAAGATACGGGTCTCGTAGGCCGGGTTGGCGGCTTCGAGCGCAATCGAGTTGCCGCGCTTACGCAAACGCTTAAGGGTTGCTTCCTCGGCGTCGATCAGGGCGACGACGATATCGCCGGACTCAGCGCTTTCCGCGCGCTTCAAAATCACCACGTCACCGTCGAGAATGCCCGCCCCAATCATCGAATCGCCGCGCACCTCNNATCGGGACCGAAGATGCGCGTCTCGTAGGCCGGGTTCGCGGCCTCGAGCGCGATCGTCGAACCTTTCTTGCGCAGCCGCTTCAGCGTCGCCTCCTCCTTGTCGACGACCGCGACCACGATGTCGCCGTTCTCGGCCGTGTCGCAGCGGCGGATGATGACCGTGTCGCCGTCGTGGATGCCGGCGTCGATCATCGAATCGCCGCGCACCTCGAGCGCGAAATGCTCGCCGTCGCTGACCATGTCGGCAGGTACTGAAATACGCCCGATTTCGTTCTGCACCGCCTCGATCGGCACCCCGGCGGCAATCTTGCCGAGGATCGGCACGCTATCGTTGGCCGCCCGACCCTCGCCGACTACCGCAGGGCGGAAACCAACCCGCCCCTTCGCGGGCGACGCCGGCGCCGCCGATTCTGGCAGTTTCAGCACCTCGAGCGCGCGCGCCCGGTGCGCCAGCCGCCGAAGAAAACCGCGCTCCTCCAGGGCGGTGATCAACCTGTGGATACCCGACTTGGATGCAAGATCGAGCGCCTCCTTCATTTCGTCGAAAGAGGGCGAGACGCCGGTCTCCTTGATCCGTTCGTGGATGTAGAGGAGCAGCTCTTTTTGTTTCGCTGTCAACATGATCGGACGCCCTGGGACCAAACGGTGAACAATGCTGTTCTATATCCGTTCTTGGACCCGCGTCAAGGGGCGGGTTTGCCTCGATCACGCCCAGGCGCAGACGAGCCTCGTTCGGCGCATCTAGCTGCTGCAAGCGGCGCTGTGCGCGGCGACGACAGCGTCGGCGCGGGCGTGATCGCGTCCCAAGTCCGTCAATTCGCGCGCGACGATGCGGGGAATTTGGCAACTCGACGGGAAAGTTCCCGCGCCTTCGAAGCCCCCCGGCCAGAGCCGCAATTCCGCGTCCGCATGACGGACAGCGGTGAGAAGGGATTCCACTTTGACTTCGCCGGACGCGGCGGCGGCGACGCGCAGCGCGTCAAGCGCGGTAAGGTGGTTTGCCCATGCCACGCGCTCCCTGCAATAACCGTGCGCGCGCTCATAACACTCTCGCCCGGCGCCGGTGAGCGCGTCGGAATGGGATTCGCTGGCCGCCAAATATTTCTGCAGCATATCGCGCATTTCAAACCAATCTTGATCGGCTGCGTTCGGGGTTGCTTGGCTGCGCTGCAATTCGCGCGCGAAGTGGCGATGTGCTTCCGCGGCATAATAGAGCCCATGGCCATTTTCCGGATCGACCTCTAGCATCACCCTCGCAAAATCCAGGATGAGCCAGTACTGCCGCGTCCGATAAAGCGTACGCTGGTATTGGCCAGCGGCGAGCAGGAACAATTGCTTTTGATCGTTTGGACGTTCGCGAATGAAGGCGCCTGTCGCGGCTGTCAAGGCGGTCAGCCTGCTGGACAATTGGGAGCGCTGTTCGGACAGCAATCGCACCTCTTGGGCCAGACGCGCGCGCTCCCGCCATGACCGACTCAAGCTATCCTGCAGGTCCTCGGTCGCGAACCACGCTCCCGCCGCCGTGAGTGTGGCGATCAAGCCCGCCAGGAGCCGAGTGGCCCAGGTGCTTAGCGAGAGAACTTGCAGCGCCGGACCGCTCAGCGCGACGATAGCGGCGCCGCTGGTGGCTATGTACGGGCGCAGGTGGGCGATGCGCCAAAACCAAATGGCGAGCGCAATTGCGACGACGAGCGCTGCGAGCAAGATGTACAGCCAAATCCGGGAGCCGGTATTAACGCCTGCGGTCGATTGTGGCATGGTGTCCCCCAAGGTGGCGGCGTCACAATATCACAGCTCGGCCCTCGCAACAGTCTGCGCGGCGTCTGACTCGCACGGACGTTATGGGGCGGCCCGAGCAACACAGAACTTCAACGCGGGCCGCCTAGCAGCGCCGCCGTCGCCGCCGCCACGTCGCTTTGGCGCATCAGGCTCTCGCCCACCAGGAAGGCGTGCGCGCCGGCGCGGGAGAGGCGAGCGATGTCGGCGGGGGTAGCGATGCCGGATTCCGACACCAAAAGGCGGTCTTTCGGGATGCGCGCAGCGAGCCGCTCGGTGGCGTTGAGGTCCGTGGTGAAGCTCGCAAGCGAGCGGTTGTTCACGCCGATTAAGCGCGCATCGAGCACCAACGCGCGCTCGAACTCGGCTTCGTCGTGCACTTCAACGAGCGCATCCATGCCGAACGCCTCGGCAGCTTCGAAGAGATCAAGCGCGGTTTCGTCATCGACCGCGGCCATGATGATCAAGATAGCGTCAGCGCCAATGGCTCGGCTCTCCGCGATCTGCCACGGGTCGATCATGAAATCCTTGCGTAGAACCGGCAGTGCGCACGCCGCGCGCGCGGCGATCAGATCATCGCCGCAGCCCTGAAAACTGGGGCCGTCCGTCAACACCGAAAGACACGCAGCGCCGCCTTGTTCGTAGGCGCGCGCCAGCGCCGCGGGCTCGAAATCGGCGCGAATGAGGCCTTTCGACGGGGACGCCTTCTTAATTTCGGCGATGAGAGCGGGGCGGTCTGTCGCCGCCGCCAAGGCGTACGCGAACCCGCGCGGCGGCGGCTG
>DPWD01000359.1:277-8567 GCA_003526465.1 Hyphomonadaceae bacterium | reverse complement strand
AAGGCCGCGTCGCGCTGGTGACGGGCTCGACCAGCGGCATCGGCCTTGGCATTGCCGAAGCCTTCGCCGCGCAGGGCGCGAGCGTCGTACTCAACGGTTTCGGCGACAGGATGCAAATCGAGGACACCCAAAAGAAGCTCGAACACACGCACGATGTCGCCGTCTTTTATCATGGCGCTGACCTCTCCAAGGCAGCCGCCGTGGCCGAAATGATGGCTTATGCCAAGGACGAGGCCGGCGGCGCCGATATCCTTGTCAACAACGCCGGCATCCAGCACGTCGCCCCGGTCGATGAATTCCCGCCCGAGAAATGGGATGCGATCCTGGCGATCAATCTCTCGTCGGCGTTCCACGCGATCCGCGCGGCGCTGCCGGAGATGAAAGCGCGCGGCTATGGCCGCATCATCAACGTCGCCTCGGCGCATGGTCTGGTCGGCTCGCCGTTCAAATCGGCCTATGTGGCCGCTAAGCACGGCGTGCTGGGTTTGACCAAGGTGGTCGCGCTTGAAGTCGCAGAAAGCAACATCACCTGCAACGCTATCTGCCCCGGATACGTCTACACGCCCCTGGTCGAAAAGCAGATCGAGGATCAAGCCAAGGCGCATGGGATTTCACGCGAGCGCGTGATTAGCGAGGTTTTGCTCAAAGCCCAGCCCAACAAACGCTTCGCCCAGGTTTCCGAGATCGGCGCGCTCGCCGTGTTCCTGGCCAGCGACGCCGCAAAATCGATCACCGGAACCGCGCTGCCCGTCGATGGCGGCTGGACCGCGCACTGATCAACGCAAGCGAGGACGAAATGGCTGACTCAGCAACACTGCCGCCGGAAGCGAAATTGCGAATGCGGCGCGCGCCGACGCAAAAGGTCGGAACCAAGACCATCAATCTGGCGTTGCAGGGCGGCGGCGCCCACGGCGCCTTCGCCTGGGGCGTGCTCGATAGGCTGCTTGAGGACGAACGCATTGCTTTCGAGGGTCTCTCCGCCACCAGCGCCGGCGCGATGAACGCGGTCACGCTTGCCTACGGCATGAGCCTGGGCGGACGAGAGGGGGCGAAGAAGGCGCTGGCTAATTTCTGGCGGCGCGTCGCGCATGCCGGCATGATGAGCCCGATGCAGCCGACCTGGCTCGAGCGAGCCTCGCACAACCACTCTTTGGAACAGTCGCCAGCGTTCCTGATGTTCGATCTGATCAGCAGGCTCTATTCGCCGTACCAGTTCAATCCGCTGAACTACAATCCCTTGCGTCAGGTGCTGGAGCAGAGCGTCGACTTCGAGCGTCTGCGGAAGGATTCAACTCTGAAGTTGTTCCTGTCCGCCACCAATGTGCGCACCGGTAAGGTCAAGGTGTTCGGCAATGACGAGATTTCCGCCGACGCGGTGATGGCTTCGGCCTGCCTGCCGTTCATGTTCCAGGCCGTCACCATCAATGGCGAGGATTATTGGGACGGCGGCTATATGGGCAACCCAGCCATCTTCCCGCTGATCTATAAATGCGAAAGCCGCGACATCGTTATTCTCCACATCAATCCGATCGAACGCGTGGAAACTCCGACCTCGGCGCGCGACATCCTCAATCGCATCAACGAAATTAGCTTCAATTCCTCACTCATGCGCGAAATGCGCGCCATCGCCTTCGTCACCAAGATGATCGACGACGGCATCATCGGCGACGGAAAGATGAAGCGCATGCTGATCCACGCCATCGAGGGGCAGGATTTCATGCGCGACCTTGGCGTCAGTTCGAAGATGAACGCGGATTGGGAGTTCTTGACCCATCTGCGCGATGTCGGCCGCGAACGCGCCGAACAATGGCTTGAGGATAACTTCGGCGCGCTAAACACCCGCACGAGCGTCGATCTGGGCGCGATGTATCTGTGAACGATGCGACACTGCGAACCTGGCGGGCGCTGGCGGATCGACCGTTCGTGCAGCCGCTCCGGCATGTGTGGCGCGAACTTACCCACCCGCCGATGCCGCCCGAGCGCGTGGCGCGCGCCATCCGCGAAGCAGAGGCGACCTCGGAAATCATGGTCGCCTGGGTGCAGCTGGCCGGCGTGGCTGCGTTCTTAATTTTCTACCTGGCGAGCCGGCCCGCTTTCGACATGGCCATGGGGCTTGAGCCGGTGCCGGCGGCGCTCCTGCTGTATGGCGCCTTCGTGAGCTGGCGGCTGAGGCATGCATACGCTGGGACGTTGTCGCCGAGCGTGCTCAGCTTGTCGGCGGCGGTGGATATGCTGTTGCTGACGGCGCTTATCTGGAGCTTCACACTCCAGTACGACGCCCCCGCGGCGCTCTATTTGAAAGCGCCGACCCTGCTCTATGCCTTCATCCTTATCGCGCTGCGGGCGCTGCGGTTCGATGTGGCCCAGGTGCTCCTCACCGGCGCGTTGGCGGTCATGGGCTGGATCGTTCTCGTGCTGATCGCGGCTCAAGCAGCACCGATTACCAACGATTATCCGACCTATATGGCGTCCCTTTCGGTGCACTGGGGCGCGGAGGCGGAGAAGATCGCGGCGCTCTTGGGAACGACGCTGGTGCTGGCGCTGGCGGTGTCGCGCGCGCGCGGGCTCTTGATTCGCACCGCGGTGGAGGAAACCGCTGCTCGCGAGCTCTCGCGGTTCTTGGACTCTGGCGCGGCCAAACGGGTGCGCATGGCAAGCGCCGAACTCAAAGCCGGCGACGGCGAATTGAAGCCGATGGCGATCATGTTCCTCGATCTGCGCGGCTTCTCCGCCGCCGCCGCGACGCTGGCGCCCGCGCAGGTGATCGCGATCCTGCAGGAATATCAGGGCCGCTTCGTGCCGATCATCGAAGCCGCTGGCGGCAGCGTCGATAAATATCTGGGCGACGGCATTCTGGTGAGCTTCGGCGGCGGCGAGCGGATCGGGACGGAAGCCGCCGACGCTTTCGCCGCCGTGCCCGCCCTGATCGCGGCCGGCGATACCTGGGCCGCAGAGCGCGCACGCGCGGGCATGATGCCGCTAGGCGTCGCAATCGCCATCACCCACGGCGAGGTTGTGCACGGCGTCATCGGCCATGACGACCGTCTGGAGTTCACCGTCATCGGCGACGCCGTGAACCTGGCGGCGAAGCTGGAAAAGCATGCCAAACTCGAACGCGCACGTGTCATCGCCACCAAGACGGCCCACGAGCATGCGTTGCAGCAGGGCGCCTCAACGTCAGTGGTGCGAGAGGTCGGCGCCGCGCGTGTGGAAGGAGCTCCTGAACCCGTCGATCTCGTCATCTTGGCATGACCCGCTTGCATCGCGCCGATAGGCAGACGGCATTTCCGTTTTCGCTGGGCGCGAGGCATTTTCTGCGCACGACAACGGAGGAAGCCATGATCGACGACGACATCGATTGGACTTATGCCAGCTGGGATTGGGGCGTGGTGAAGCTCTGCCGGGAAATGGAGTTGCTCGCGAATCCAATTGCGGCGTTGGGCCCTAACGTGGGCCGCCGCGGAAAGGCCGTCCGACGCGCCGCGCTCTTGGCCGACAGCGCGCGGACGGCTGTACCCAACGTGCTTGAGGCAGCATGAAAAATGTCGACCTCGCCTGCGAATGCCCGATAGAAGCGGCAAGGCGCGAGGAATTGGCGCATCTCCCGAAAGTTGTCATTGTCGGCGCTGGCTTCGGGGGCTTGAGCGCCGCCAAGGCGCTGGCCAGAGTTCACGTGCACGTCACTCTGATCGACCGGCGCAACCATCATCTGTTTCAGCCGCTCTTGTATCAAGTGGCGACCGCCGGGCTCGCGCCGACGCAGATCGCCACGCCAATTCGCGCCATCGTGCGTAAGCAGCGCAACACCGATGTTGTGCTCGGCGAAGTTGATGGGATCGAAATGGAATGCCAGCAGGTCAGGCTGGGCGAGCGGCGCGTGCCCTACGATTACCTCATCCTCGCCACCGGCGCGCGCCATTCCTATTTCGGCCGCGACGAATGGGAGCGCTTCGCGCCGGGCTTGAAGACGCTGGAAGACGCCACCGAGCATCGGAAGCGCATCCTGCTCGCGTTCGAGCGCGCCGAGCTTGAGGACGATCCGGCAGAACGGGCGCGGCTCACGACGTTCGTGGTCATCGGCGGCGGGCCAACCGGCGTTGAGATGGCTGGCGCCATCGCCGAACTGGCGAAAAAAGCGCTCGCCAGCGATTATCGCCGCATCAATCCACAATGCGCGCGCATCGTGCTGGTTGAGGCCGCGCCGCGCCTGTTGGGCGCCTTCCCCGAGGACCTATCCGAACACGCCCGTTGCGCCCTGAAAAAACTCGGCGTCGAGGTGCGCTTGAGCCATGCTGTCAGCGCCTGCGACGCCGAAGGCGTCACCCTGGGCGGCGAGCGCATCGAATCGCGCTGCGTGATCTGGGCGGCCGGAGTGCAATCCTCGCCGGCGGCGCGATGGCTTGGCGCGCCGTCCGACCGCGCCGGGCGCGTTGTCGTGGCAGCCGATCTGAGCGTTGCGGGTCACGAAAATGTTTTCGTGATCGGTGATTGCGCCTCGGCGCTGGGAAGGGATGGCGCCCCTCTGCCCGGGGTCGCCCCGGTCGCCAAGCAACAAGGCGAGCACGTCGCCAAGGCTATTGCCCGTGGGCTGCGCGGCAAGAAGGCGCGACCGTTCGTTTACGCCGATTACGGTTCAATGGCCACGATCGGTCGCAAGGCTGCGATCGCCGACTTTCGTGGCCTGCACTTGAAGGGTTTCATCGGCTGGCTGGTTTGGAGCGCCGCGCACGTCTATTTCCTGATCGGCTTCCGCAACCGCATCGCGGTGACGCTCGATTGGGCCTGGTCCTATCTCACCTTCGAGCGCGGCGCGCGTCTGATCACTGGCGACATCGCCGAACCGCAAAGAGCTGCCGATTCCAGGCGAGCGGCCGCGTGAGCGCATGCGCGTAACTTTCTGGGGCGCGCGCGGGACATTTCCGGCGACGGGCGCAGACTTCGCTCGCTATGGCGGCGCCACCATGTGCGTCGAAGTCGAGTGCGCGGGCGCGCGGCTCATCCTCGATGCCGGCTCGGGCTTGCGGGCGCTGGGGGCCAAGCGCGCCGCCGCGAAAGCTGGCGTCGAGGCGCATCTCATCATCAGCCACCTCCATCTCGACCATATCATGGGCCTGCCGCACTTCGCGCCGTTCTGGCGCAACGATACCCAAGTCTTGATTCACGCCGCGCGCGAGAGCGTCGGCGAGGACGATGGCGAGACGCTGTTCTCGGTGCTGCGCCCGCCGCTGTTTCCGCTCGACCGAGGCGCGCTGCCGGCGAGGATCGATCTGCGCCAATACCAGACTGGCTCAAGCTTTTCGCCAGCGCCAGGAATCGCCGTGACCACCGCGGCGCTCTCGCACCAGGGCGCATGCGCGGCCATCGTCGTCGAAGCCGGGGGCCGCAAGCTCTGCTACGCCACCGACCACGAACACGGCGATTCCGAGGCCGACAAGCGGCTGACGTCCGCCGCCGAGGGCGCCGATCTCCTGATCTGCGACGCCACCTTCACCGATGCCGAATGGCCCGCCCATCGCGGCTGGGGACATTCGACCTGGGAGGAAGGGCTTCGGCTCAAACGCCGCGCCGGCGTCAAGCTTCTGGCGCTCGCTCACCACGAGCCCGACCGCACCGATTCAGTCCTTGACGCCTTGGGCGAGGTGGTGGCGAACCGCTGCGATAACGCCTTTTTCGCCCGCCAGGGGCTGAGCTTGGAGTTGTGATGCATTTTCCGCATCCACCTCAGACCCGATCCGCAATTCCCTTTTGTCTGCACGCGGCCATGATCAGCGCATCGAAAACACAAGGTGAGCCGGCGGCCAGTCGGCAGGGGTCAAGACCATGGAGATGCAACAAGTCCGTTATTTTCTCGCGCTGTCGCGGGAGCTGAACTTCACCCGCGCGGCCGAGAGCTGCAACGTCACCCAGCCGGCGCTCACCCGCGCCATCCAGGCGCTCGAGGCCGAATGGGGCGGGCGGCTGTTCCATCGTGAGCGCAGTCAGACCCATCTCTCAGAACTCGGACGCATGATGCTGCCCTACATGCAATCGATCCAGGCCCAGACCGAAGCCGCGCGCATGCGCGCCAAATCCGCGGGACGGATGAAGAACGTCGAACTGAAGATCTGCGCCATGTGCACGCTGAGTCCGGCGCTGTTGGGCGATTTCATTGTCGGCTTCCAGCGCGCCAATGCGGGCGTCGATCTCAACGTCACCGATGGCGGCGCCAAGCAGATCATGCACCAGTTGAGCGCAGGCGAGCGTGAGATCGGGGTTCTCGGTTATCCTGGTGAGATCGACGATCGCTTCCACGCACTGCCGTTGTTCCAGGAGCGTTTCGTCGCGGTGCTGCCGACCCATCATCGGCTGGCGAACCAGCGCGATATTCGCATCACCGATCTGGAGAACGAACCCTACGTCAACCGCATCAATTGCGAAATGGGCGATTATGCGGGCCAGGAATTCGCCCGCCATGGCGTTTCGGTGCGCGTGGTGTTCCGCAGCGAGCGCGACGATTGGGTGCTGGGCATGATCCGCTCCGGCATGGGTTGGGGCTTCTTCCCGGAAAGCTATGCGTTTCCGAGCGATGTCGCGGTGCGTCCGCTGGTCGAGCCCAATTTCACCCGCACCGTATCGCTGGTGACCGTGCGCGGACGGCCCCACTCGCCTGCCGTCGGCGCATTTGTGAAGGCCGCGCGCAGCTTCTCCTGGTCGAGCGCTCCCGCGCTGCGCGCGGTGGCGTAGCCCTGAACTTGTGCTAGGTTCGCGCGAACGCCATGACCGCCAACGCCCTCGTCGCCGAATTGGAAAAGACCACCGCCATCGCCATGGCGTCGGGCAAGCCCTTGGCCGAGCGCTTGCGCATGATAGCCGACCAGGTGCGCGAACTGAGCCCGGAATTCACGGACGCGGTGGAAGCCTTCGTCGCCAAGCTGGCGCGGGCCGAAGCCGGCGGGCAGGCGCCGCAGGTCGGTGAGGCGATGCCGAACTTCGTGCTCCCGGACCAACACGCGCGCCTCGTAGCCCTGGACGCGCTGCTGCGAGAAGGCCCGGCCGTGATTGCGTTTCTGCGCGGGCACTGGTGCCCCTATTGCCGGCTGGCGACCAAGGCCGTCGTCGGCATCGAGCCCGAGGCACGTCAGCTCGGCGCCAGCTTCATCGCCATCACGCCCGACCGCCGGCCGTTCACCAGCACGTTCCAAAAGGAGACGGGCGCCGGATTCCCCGTGCTGACCGACACGGACAACGGCTACGCGCTCTCGCTCGGGCTCGCCGTGTTCCTCGGGGAGGAGCTGATCGCCGCTCTTAAGGACATTGGCTTCGACCTCGCGCCTTCACAGGGCAGCAATGCCTGGACGCTGCCGATCCCGGCGACGTTCGTGCTCGATCGCGACGGTGTCATCGTCGCGCGCCATGTCGATCCCGACTACAGGCGGCGTATCGAGGCCGAGGATGTGCTCGCGGCGATCAGCAAGGCTGCTCAGGCCGCGCCGTAGCCGCTCCAGTCGCCCGCGCGCAAGAGCTTGATCAGAGCCGTGACGGCGGGTGAGCGCTCGCGCCCGGCGACCGCATAGAGGGCGACCGAGCGGCGCAAGTCGAGCTTGCCCACCTTGGCGAGCTTCAGGCGATGGTGCATGGCCGTGCTCATTGGCACGATGGCGATGCCGGCGTTGCAGCCGAGCAGAGCGGCGAGGTCACTCTCGTTGGCGACGTGGTGTCCTCCGCCTAGCCCGACACCTTGGCCGCGCAGGATCGTCTCGAGCTCGGCCGCCTGCTCGCAATACGCGCGGACGAGGAAGCGCTCCTGCTTCAGCTCATCGAGCTCGATTTTGTTTCGCCCTGCCAGCCGGTGCTTCTGATCGACAGCAAGCGCAAAGCTCTCCGAAAAGAGCGGCCACACGTCGAGGCGCTCCCAGCTCTCTCCCAGCGGCCCGGCCAGGGCGAGATCGGCCTCGCCCTTCTTCAAGAGCTCGGCGACCTCCGGGCCCGTGCCGCGCAGGAATTTGAGCTCGAGCCCCTTGAAGGCGCGCGTCAGCTCGGAAAGGTAGGGGATCAGGACCTCCATGCCCATCGAGCGGGAGAGCGCGATGCGCACAGGCGCCACGGTCCCGCTCTTTATGGAGTTGGCGAGCGATTTCGCCGACGAGGCACTTTCGTAGCATTGCTGCATCAAGGGCAGCATGCGTTGACCGAGCTCGGTCAGGTGCGAAAGATTGCGCTCGCGCCGGAACAGCTCGCCGCCTAGCTCCTCCTCCAGCAGCTTGATGGCCCGCGTCAGCGAAGGCTGCGCGACGTTGCATTCCTCGGCCGC
>DPWD01000359.1:0-214 GCA_003526465.1 Hyphomonadaceae bacterium | reverse complement strand
CCGATGCCATAGCGGCGGGCTATCGAAACCTGAGACAGGCGATATTTCAACTCGAGGGGGCCGCTCGATACATTCCCTCGCATGGAAACTACTCATGAGAGGGGCGAGGCCATGACGATCCATGTGCAATCGAGCATCGAGATGAAGAGCATGCCCATCCGCCACGTCGCTCTGACGCCGCCCGCCCGCTCCGCTCCGGCCGCCAACACGGACG
>DPWD01000341.1:782-3908 GCA_003526465.1 Hyphomonadaceae bacterium | reverse complement strand
ATCGGGCGATCCAGCAGAAGGCGCTTGCCGACCTTGGCCGCCTCGACCGCGGCGCGCTCCCGGCGCGCGACGCGGTTACCTTGGACGTGGTCGTCACCTCATTCCAGAATTCCGTCGCCAACGCCGCGTTCGAGGTCGGCGGCGGCGCGGGCGCGCCGTATGTCGTGACCCAGCTCACCGGCGCCTACACCGACGTACCCGACTTCATGGACAGCCAGCATCCGCTGCGCACGCGCGATGAGGCCGACGCTTACCTGGCGCGGCTCGGCGAATATGTACGCCAACTCGACCAGGAGAGCGCCATTATCGCGGAGGACGCGCGCCAGGGCGTAGTTCCTCCCGACTTCGCCATCGACCGCGCGCTTGAACAATTGGGCGCGTTTATCGCTGAAGCGCCCGCTCGCACTGTCCTGGTGCAATCGCTCGCGCGCCGCCTTCCCGCAATCGCCGATCTTCCGGAGGGAGAGCGGACCAATTATCTCTCACGCGCGGAATCGGCGGTCCGCGACGCGGTGTTCCCGGCCTACCGGCGGCAGATCGCGGCATTGCGCGAGGTTCGCCCCAACGCTGTGCACGACGCTGGAATCTGGCGGCTGCCCCAGGGCGCGGAGATGTATGCCGCCGCACTCCGAAGCCGAACCACCACAACGAAATCGCCCGATGAAATTCACGATATGGGCGTTGCCCTCGTCGCCGAATTCAACGCCGAGATGGATGCGATCCTGAAGGCGCAAGGCATGCGGCGCGGCAGCGTCGCCCAGCGCATCCGCCAACTTTCGCGGCGCCGCGATCAACTCTACCCCAACACCGATGCCGGCCGCGCACAGATACTCGCCGACCTCAACCAACAAACGCGCGAGATGATCGCGATGATGCCGCGTGCGTTCAATACCATGGCGCAAGCGCAGCTCGAAATTCGGCGCGTGCCGCCAACAACCGAAGCGGGCGCGCCGGGCGGCTATTATCAGCGCGCCACGCTCGATGGCTCGCGCCCGGGCGCCTATTATATCAATCTGCGCGACACCGGCGAATGGCCGCGCTTCACGCTGCCGACGCTCAACTACCACGAAGGCGTTCCTGGACATCACTGGCAGATTTCGATCCAGCAGGAATCTGGCGCGATACCGTTCATTCGCAGCGCTATGCTTGGCTTCTCGGCTTTCAGCGAGGGCTGGGGCCTCTATGCCGAGCAGCTCGCGGATGAATTGGGGGCCTACGCTGACAATCCGCTCGGCAGGCTGGGCTATCTGCAATCGGCGGCGTTCCGCGCTTCGCGCCTAGTTTGCGACACCGGCATCCACCACAAACGCTGGAGCCGCGAACAGGCGATCCAGTCCATGCTCGAGGCCACGGGCGACCTCGAAAGCTCGGTCACCACCGAGATCGAGCGCTATTGCGTTTGGCCCGGCCAAGCCTGCAGCTATATGGTGGGCCGCCAAGCCATCAACGCCATCCGCGCCGAGGCAACCGCCGCTCTTGGCGCGCGCTTCGATCTCAAGGCCTTCCACGACACCCTGCTCGCAAACGGGGCGGTGCCACTCTCAGTATTGCAGGAATTGGCGCGAAGCTGGGTTGCCGGCCAAGCCTAAGTCATTGCAGTCATTCGAGTTCTGGCTTGGCCAGCTGCACTGCGCATTCGCCGGCTGGTGCGCCGGGAGCAGTTTGGCTAAGTCTCGCGGCAGCCCACCTCAAGAAGTGGCGCCCCCGGGAGGATCAACGGTTGAAAACGCCCATCGCCGGCCTGCGGCCCGCACCAACCCGCCACGCCAAACTGATCGGCTGGGTCGAGAACATCGCCGCCCTGACCAAGCCCGAGCGGGTGGTGTGGTGCGACGGGTCGGAGTTCGAGTGGGAGCGGCTCACGCGCGAATTGGTTGCGGCCGGGACGCTGAAGAAGCTAAACGAGCGCCGCCCCAATTCATTCTACGCCGCCTCCGACCCCAAGGATGTCGCCCGCGTCGAGAGCCGCACCTTCATCTGCAGCGAGAACAAGGAAGACGCCGGTCCCACCAATAATTGGTTCGCCCCAGCGCAGATGCGCGACAAACTCCATGGCCTTTTCAGCGGCTGCATGGCTGGGCGAACCATGTATGTGGTCCCGTTCTGCATGGGTCCGCTCGGTTCACGCATTAGCCAGCTCGGCGTGGAAATCACCGACAGCGGCTATGTCGTCGCCTCGATGCGCATCATGACGCGCATGGGCAAGGCCGCGCTCGATCAATTGGGCGAGGACGGGTTCTTCGTGCCGTGCGTCCATACGCTGGGTGCGCCGTTGGCGCCTGGGCAGCAGGACGTGGCCTGGCCGTGCAACGCCGAAAAATGGATCGTGCATTTCCCGGAGGCGCGGGAAATCTGGTCCTACGGCTCCGGCTATGGCGGCAACGCCCTGCTCGGCAAGAAATGCTTCGCGCTGCGCATCGCCTCGGTGATGGCGCGCGACGAGGGCTGGCTCGCCGAGCACATGCTGATCCTGAAGCTAACTTCGCCCAAAGGCGTTGCGAAATATGTGGCGGCGGCGTTCCCGAGCGCGTGCGGGAAAACCAATCTCGCCATGCTGCAGCCAACCATTCCAGGGTGGAAAGCCGAGACCATCGGCGATGACATCGCCTGGATGCGCTTCGGCGAGGACGGGCGGCTCTACGCCATCAATCCTGAAGCCGGATTCTTCGGCGTGGCGCCCGGCACTGGCTCGAAAACCAACAAGAGCGCGCTGGAAACGCTGCATTCGAACACCGTATTCACCAACGTCGCGCTCACCGCCGATGGCGATGTCTGGTGGGAGGGGTTGTCCAAGACGCCTCCCCCCGGCCTCACCGATTGGCAGGGCAATCCATGGATCGCCGACGACCCCAAATTTCCAGCGGCCCATCCCAATTCGCGCTTCGCGGTGCCCGCGGGCCAATGCCCAGTGATCGCGCCGGAATGGGAGGACCCCAGGGGCGTGCCGATCGACGCCATCCTGTTCGGCGGCCGCCGCGCGACCGCAGTGCCGCTGGTCACGGAAGCGTTCGACTGGGCGCATGGCGTGTTCCTGGCGTCCAACGTCGCAAGCGAAGGCACGGCGGCGGCCGAAAACAAGGTCGGCGAGTTGCGCCGCGACCCATTCGCGATGCTGCCGTTCTGCGG
>DPWD01000341.1:0-724 GCA_003526465.1 Hyphomonadaceae bacterium | reverse complement strand
AAGACGGCAAGTTCATCTGGCCGGGCTTCGGCGACAATGCGCGCGTGCTGAAATGGGTGTGCGAGCGGCTCGAGGGCGCGGCGGAAGCGGTTGAAACGCCAATTGGGCGTTTGCCGGCGCGGGGCGCGCTAGATGTGGAAGGATTGTCGCTCGCCGA
The DNA here is from genome assembly GCA_003526465.1 of Hyphomonadaceae bacterium. Lineage (GTDB taxonomy): Bacteria > Pseudomonadota > Alphaproteobacteria > Caulobacterales > Aquidulcibacteraceae > Vitreimonas. Next base: position 567 of record DPWD01000341.1, on the reverse strand, counting down.
TGAAGCGCTTGAACGCTTGCTGTCGGTCGATCTCGATGTCTGGGCCGAGGAGGCGTCGCTGATCCCCCCGCACTACGAGAAATTCGGCGCACACCTGCCTCAGCGGTTGTGGGAAGAACACGCCGCCTTGGTGCGCCGCATCGAAGCCGCGCGCCACTGACCGAACTCTCGCAACCCTTGCGGCGTCGAGAGCGGTCGAAAATTCGCTGAGTTCAGACATCGGCTTGACAAACGCGCGCGCTGGTATACTTTGTTTTTCAAAGTTCTCTGNNCCATGACCCGCGACCAGTTGCTCGACGATCTCGCCTATGCCCGCACCCTGGCCGAGGAAGGCCGCCAGGCGCCCCTGCTTGGCGGGGGTTACCTGGTGCTGTTTGGGGCGCTTAATGTCTGCGCCTTCACCACCCAATGGGCGCTGCTGACCGGGCGGCTGCCGATGCTCGACGGCGCGGCGTTCGCGCTCTTGTGGGTGAGTTATGGCATCCTCGCGGGGATCGGCATCGCGGTGCTGCGCCGGCGCGGCCGCGATAAGCCCGGGCTGAGCGCCATCGGCGTGCGGGCGGAACG
>DPWD01000213.1 GCA_003526465.1 Hyphomonadaceae bacterium | reverse complement strand
ACCAGGGCGCACTTGGCGCGACTTCCAAGCGATCGGCCCAAGCCGGGCCGGCAGCCAGAAGCGCGACCGCGAACGCCGCCGCGCCGCAAAGCGCCAACATGCGCCAGCGCCCGGTTGGCGCCGCGGCGGATTCGCCCAAAATTCGGTCAATCCAGCTCACAATTCAGCCCCAAGCGGCGACACAGCGCGCCTGAGGTTCGCGCCTGCAATCAACAGCCAAAGCCCAGTCGCTACTTCGGCGATCCCCAGAGGCAGCATGGCGACCATCTCGAAGCCCGACAATCGATCTGGGGCGAGGACAAGGGCAAACGCCAACGCCCCCAACAGCATTGAGGCGAGCATTCCAAAGCCCGACAACAGGCGCGGAATGTAGCGCGCCCGGAAAAATAGATAGAAGAAGAGCGTGGAACCAACCGCCAGGCACGCGAACGCAATATTGGTCGCCGCCTCGATGGCGCTGAACATCAGGCGATGCAGCGCCTCGCGCCCGACCAGATCGTCGCCAGCCGCAGCGTAATTCGTCAGCGCGGAAAAACGCACCATAACCGTCACGCCCATGAACACCGCTTCCACCGTTCGCAACGCCAGCGCGATCGCCGCCAAGCTCGGGTCGACCGTTCGCAGCAGAGAATAGAACGCCCCGCTCAGGAGAACGATCGCGGCCACGCCGGCCAAGGAAATGCCAAGGCTGATGCGGTACAGCGATTCCGCTCCCGCCACATTGCGCGCCGTTTGCGCGAAGTCTCCGGGCGCGGCCAGCGAACCGATGATCACGAACGGAATGACGAAGGCCGCCATCACGAAGAGGTAGAGAAAGCCCGCAAGCCGCGCATAGGTCTGGAGCGTCTTGTCTGTTGGAGCGTTTGTCATCTCAACTGACCTCCGCCCGAGCAAATGCCGCTCGCGCTTGCTCGCGCCACTCCGCTGCATTGACGCCCATGATCAAAATCCAGAGCGTGAACAACGCCTCACCCAAGCCGCTCACCGGAAGGAGCGCGCCAGCAATCGAAAGTGAGGGAAAAAGCAGGCTCGTGGTGGCGCCAACCAGCCAGCCAACGCCAGCGAGCGCCAGGGGCACACCGAGCCACCGTGGTAGGAAGCGCGCCTTGAACGCCAAGGTGGCGAGCAGCAGGCAATAAAAGCCGAAGAAAAGAAGCGCGACAGTGTTGCCGGCGCCCGCCGCCCGCAGAGTTAGCCGGGCCAGCGCTTGCAGTTGCTCCTCGCTGAAAGCAGCAAGATAACTCGCGTCCCCCAGAAAATAGAGCGCGGTGGCTTGACCGACGCCAGTGGCCGCCGCGACCGCGCATCCAGTCAGCCCGATGAACGCGGCGATCGTCGAAAGCGTCGCGCCCGCGGGCTTCATCACCGCAAAGAGAATGGCGATGACCGCAACATAAGCGCCGTTGGCCAGCAGGATCGCCACGAATGCCGAGCGGAACAGCGGTTCCGCGGCAAGAATGTTCTCCGCCGTTCGCGCGGCGTCGTTGGCTACAAACAGCCCGTTCGTCGCCACAAGCGCAAAGACACTCGCCGCGATGTTGAACATGTAGAGTAAGCCGGCCACGCGCGCCCAGGTCTGCGGTGAACTCATCGCGGTTTCCCGTGCTGGCGTCCCATTGTGCCTACTCCCCCTGCTTGAGCGCCACCCGATGCGGACGTCTCCGCGCCAGGATCAAACCATGAGCGCGCGCCGGATGGCGGCTACTCGACGATCTTATCGAATGCCGATATGATCCTATCGGACCGGCGAGGTGTCAGAAAATGACGCCAGGCGCCAAAAACCTGACCCCAGACGACGGAAGCGCGCGAAATCTCCATGCCGAACGCCACCATCTCCGCCGGCTATCCCCGGGCGCTGTTGAGCTTCGCGACTGGCAAGGGCGGCGAGCGCGCTGCGCTTCTGGCCGGCGCTGGCCTCAGCGAGGACGAACTCCGCCACCCCGACAATCGCGTGTCCGTCGAGCGCTACGTGGCGCTGATCAAGACCGCCGCCCGGCTCACCGGCGATCCCGCCATCGCGCTCAAATTCGGCGAGGCGGTGCGAATGCAGGAGATTTCCATTGTCGGCCTGATCTGCGAGGCTTGCGAAACTACGATCGATGTCGGCCGCGAACTGAACCGCTACGCTCAGCTGGTGCTCGACGACGATTGCGGCGAACCGGCCACGCTCATGCGCGGCGTGTGGAAGGACGAGGGTGTATGGATCGAGGCGCCGCACGATCTGTTCACCGCCAACCCGCTCATCGCCGAGGCCGAGTTCGCGCGGCTGGTTTGGAACGGGCGCGTGATGTTCGCCAATTCGGCGGAATTCCAGAAGCTCAAATATCCGCGCGTCATTCATTTCATGCACGCCGACCCCGGCTACGCCGATGAATACGAGCGGGTGTTTCAGGCGCCGGTGGTGTTCAACAGTCATTGGAACGCCATGCAGATCGACGCGGAGTTCCTGGCGCTCAAACAGCCGCCGGTAAACCGCTACGTGTTCGGCGTGCTGAGCGAACGCGCGGACGCCTTGCTCAAGAGCCTGCAGGAATCGAAAACCGCGCGCGGGCGCGTGGAGAGCTTGCTCTTGCCCATCCTGCACACGGGCGAGGTCAGCATGGATGCGATCGCCGAGAAGCTGGGTCTCGGCCGCCAGACGCTCTACCGAAACCTGCGCCGCGAGGGCGTTACCTATGAACAAGTGCTCGACGAATTGCGCCACAAGATGGCGCTGAACTATCTCGGTGCGCGGAAGGTCTCGGTGAACGAAACCGCTTATCTCGTCGGATTCTCCGAGCCGGCGGCGTTCTCACGCGCGTTCAAGCGCTGGACCGGCCAGAACCCAAGCGCGATGCGCAGGGGTTAGCCCACGCGCCCTTCCCTCTCGGCGCGCCTCTGCTACACCCCGCCCCATGATCATCGCCGTCGATGGACCAACCGCTTCCGGCAAAGGCACAGTCGCCGCCGGGCTCGCCCAGCATTACGGCCTGAAGCGGCTCGACACCGGCGCGCT
>DPWD01000089.1 GCA_003526465.1 Hyphomonadaceae bacterium | reverse complement strand
ACACTCAACACAGTCGCCGGACTTCGCTTCGCGAATCCGGGGATGGGTGGAGATTTATTCGGCACTAAGCTCATGACGCACCAAATCCTTCACCCCCCCGGTTGGCCCCGGCCCAAGGGCTACGCCAACGGCATCGCCGCATCCGGGCGCTTTGTGTTTACCGCCGGCATTGTCGGTTGGGACGAACAGGAGGCGTTCCCGCACAAGGACATCGCCGGCCAATTCCGCCAGGCGCTGCTCAATGCGCGCGCGATCTTGGCGGAAGGCGGCGCCGCGCCGGCCGATATCGTGCGCATCACCTGCTACGTGACCGACAAGCGCGACTACATCGCCGCGCGTGCCGACATCGGTGAAGCCTGGCGCGAGATATTGGGCAAAGTGTTTCCGTGCATGGCGGTGGTGGAGGTTTCGGCGCTCGTCGAAGACGAAGCCAAGGTCGAACTGGAAGTGACGGCGGTTGTCGCCACATGAAGATCGCGGTGATCGGCGGCGGCCCCGGGGGGCTCTACTTTGCGCTGCTTACCAAGAAGCGCCTGCCCGAGTGCGAGATCGAGGTTTTCGAGGCAAACCGCGCCGACGACACGTTTGGATTCGGCGTCGTCTTCTCCGATGAAACGCTGGACGAATTCCTCGCCGCCGATCCCGAATCTTACGCCGCCGTTCGCGAGAGCTTCGCCTATTGGAGCGATATCGCTATTGAGCACAAAGGCGAGCGCACCGTCGTCGGGGGCAATGGCTTTGCGGGCTGCTCGCGCCAGAAACTGCTCTCGCTGCTGCAGGAGCGCTGCGCTGCGCTCGGTGTCAGAATGCATTTCCAGACATCAATCGAGGCAGTGCCGGTTCGCTCCCCGCCCCTTGGGGGGAGGGATCATCCTCTCGAAGACCTTCTCGCCGAGTGCGATCTCATCGTCGTCGCGCAGGGGATCAACAGCCCGATCCGAACCAAGTTCGCTGACCAATTCGGCGTGCGCATCGTCGAGCAGCGCAACAAGTTCTGCTGGCTCGGCTCGACCCGCGCGCTGGACGCCTTCACCTTCTTCTTCGTCAAGTCCGAGCACGGCCATTTCTGCGCACACACCTACCAATACGAAGCCGGCCGCTCGACCTGGGTGATCGAGACAACGCCGGAATGCTGGGCGGCCTGCGGCTTTGAAGCCATGAGCGAAGCCGAAAGCGCCAAATACCTAGAAGGCGTGTTCGCCGAGTCGTTGCGGGGCCATTCGTTCATCACCAATCGCTCGATCTGGCGCACATTTCCGACCATATCCTGCACATCCTGGCGCCATGAAAACATGGTGTTGCTCGGCGATGCGAAGGCGACCGCGCACTGGTCCATCGGCTCGGGAACCAAACTCGCTATGGAATGCGCGGCCGCGCTTTCTAACGCCGTCGTAGCGCACCAAGGCGACTTGGATGCAGCGCTCAGCACCTACGAAGCGGAGCGCCGCACGCCGGTCGAGATCACTCAGCACAATGCGCAAGTGTCGCTGCGCTGGTTCGAGGACATGCCCAAACATTGGGAAAAAGCGCGCTACGAATTCGCGTTTTCGCTGATGTCACGCGCCAAGGCGCTCACCTGGGACAATATCGGCCTGCGCGACCTTGATTTTCTTCGCAACGTCGAGGACGAGTTTTACGCCCGCTACAATCTCTCAACCGGACGCAACGTGGCGCAAGATCGCCCCACGCCAATGTTCACGCCGTTCGATTTGCGCGGCCTCACGCTGCCCAACCGCGCAGCCATGGCGCCGATGGCGCAATATTGCGCGAAAGATGGCGACATCAACGATTGGCATTTCACTCATTACGCAGCGCGCGCGATTGGCGGCGCTGGCCTCATCTTCACCGAGATGACCTGTCCAACGCCGGACGCGCGCATTACCAATGGCTGCACCGGGCTTTGGAGCGACGCGCAGGAAGCGCGATGGCGCCGCCTCATCGCGTTCATCCATGAAACCACGCCAGCCAAGATTGCGCTGCAATTAGGCCACGCCGGCCGCAAGGGTTCCACCAATGTCCCGGCGCTGGGCGAGAACTTGCCGATGCCGGAGGGCAATTGGCCGATCTATTCCGCCTCGCCGCTCCCCTATTTCGAAGGCAAGTCGCAAACGCCGATTGAGCTTGACCGCGCCCGGATGGACCAAATTCGCGAGAGCTTTGTCGCCTCGGCAACGCGCGGCGCGCGCGCTGGCTTCGACATGGCCGAACTGCATTGCGCGCACGGCTATCTGCTGGCGAGCTTCCTTTCCCCACTCACCAATCGCCGCACGGATGTTTATGGCGGCGACGCCAAAAACCGCGCGCGCTTTCCGCTCGAAGTGTTCGAGGCGATCCGCGCGGTGTGGCCTGCTGACAAGCCGATGTCGGTGCGTCTCTCGTGTTCGGACTGGGCCGAGGGCGGGCTCACACTGGAAGACCTCGCGATCTATGCGCGGCTATTCAAGCAAGCCGGCGCCGACATCATCCATGCCTCGTCCGGCCAAACCGTGCCGTGGCAGAAGCCAGTTTACGGCCGCATGTGGCAAACGCCATTCGCGGAATTTATCCACCTTGCCGCCGAAATTCCCACCATTGCGGTCGGCGACATCACTCTGCCGGAGCAGATCAACACCATTGTCGCCGCGGGGCGCGCCGATTTGTGCGCCTTGGCGCGGCCGATGCTCAACAATCCGTTCTTCGTGCGGCAGGCCGCTGGACATTACGGCGTCCGCACCGCTGGCGGCGAACAACTCGGCTGGCCCGAGCCATTGCGCTCCGGCGAGTATCAGCTCTACCGCGAGGCTGAGAAAGCAAATGAGAAAGCCACCGAACTCAACGCCAAGGCCCGGCCCATGAGACGCCATTATCGGCGCGCGAAGGCGTGACATCGCCGCGCGGGTCAAAAGCGGGTGAAAACTTTGAGCAAGCGCTCGGCGGCGCGGGCGAGCAGCGTTCCTTCCCCCTTGCGGGGGAGGTGGCGAGCGCATGCGCGCCGGAGGGGGGTAACGGCGGCGCTGGTTCGGGAAGAGTTACGACAGTGCGAACTCCTCAACCACGGCGCTGACCCCCACCCCCTACCCCCTCCCCGCAAGGGGGAGGGGAATGCTCGTTGTCACGGCGCGCCCTGGTCGAGCGCGAGCAGCGCGAACGTGGCCAGCCAATGTTCTCCCATATAGTCGCCGGCCACGTGCGGGAGGCTCGCTGCGATGTGCGCCTCGGCGGCGCCACAAGCGCTTAGCGCCAAAGTGCTATCGGCGGCGAACGCGGCGGCGATCGAACGCCAACACCAGGCGCGGGAGAAGTTTAGTCCGTCGAGATGAGCAATCTTGCCATCGCTGCGATCGCTGACCCGAGCCGGCGTGAACAGCGAGGCGGGCGCGCCGTCGCCAGCGTTTGGAAGAAACTTCCCGAACCAGGCGCGAAACTCAGCTGGCGCAAGGAAGCGGCGCATGCATTCGGCTTGCATGAGCGTGGGCGAAAGAAAGTCATCCTGGCTCGGCTCCCAGGCTTGGGCGTTGCGGTCGCCGCTGTACCAGGCCAAGGCTTTGTCGCGCATCAAGGCGAAAAGACCCGGGTCTGCGGGTTCGGCATAATCAGCGGCGAGGCGCAGCGCGAATGCCGTCGAGGAATGGACGCCGGTGCGGACGGGATAAACGCTGAGCGGCAGAAAATCCGCGAAGCGCCGCGCAAACCGCGACGCCAGAGGCACCAGCGTCTCCGCCGCGCGCCCTCCGGCGCCATGACCGTGGCGTTCGAGTTCGGCCTGCAGCGCCAAGAGCCAGGCCCAGCCATAGGGGCGCTCGAAGCCGCGCGCGCTTGGGCGGTCTAGATAGGCGCACTCGACTTTGACGTTTTCTTCCGTGAAGCGCGCATCGAACAGCGCCTCGATCTCGCCAGCAAGCGACAAGTCCGGGTATCGGCGCAGCAGCCGCGCCAACAGCCAATAGCCGTGCACGCACGAGTGCCAGTCGAAACTGCCAAAGAAAATCGGATGCAGCGCGCGAGGGCCGAGCGCGTCCGCCGCGCTTACGAGCACGTGGTCGAGCTTGTTGGGGTATTCGCGGCTCACGTGAGCAAGCGCGAGGGCGGCGAATTTCTCGGCGATGTCGCGGGTGAGCATTGTCATGCTGGAAAAGCCAGGAGGCGCATCAAAACGATGTTGGCGAGCAGAAGCGGGATCGCGGTGGGGATTTGCGCGCGGATCACTCCGTTCAGCGCGGCGTTGCGATCGGGCAGCTCGAGCAGATTGGCGGGAACGACGTTGAAGTTCGCCGCCATCGGCGTCATCAGCGTGCCGCAGAAGCCCGCGAGCATGCCGATCGCGCAAACCCGCGCTGGGTCGCCGCCGAATTCACCAACAACGAACGGCAGACCGACCGCCGCCGTCATCACCGGAAACGCCGCGAAGGCATTGCCCATGATGATGGTGAAGAGCGCCATCCCAATACAGTAGGCGGCAACCGCCACGGTCCGCGAGTCGAGTGGGATATATTGCGCGAACACGGCGCCAACCTGCTCGCCGACTCCCGCCGCGAGAAAAACCGCGCCGAGCGAAGCCAGCATTTGCGGCAGGATCACCGCCCAGCCCACCGAGTCGAGGAGCCTGCGCCCCTCCTGCAGCGGGGCCACAAGCGGCGGGCGCAGCCACAACATCAGCACGCCGAGCGCGATCAGCACGCCCAGCACCAGCGAAACCAAAGTCGCCTGCGCGGGATCGATAAGAAGCGGCCCCCACTGCGTCTGTTTTGCCGCCATGGTTCCCGCCAACGCGACTGCCGGGATGATGAGCGCCGGGAGAAACAAGAGATTGCCGCGCCGCTCCGCGCTTGCGCGACGTTGCTCAGGCGATGTGGTCTCCGGCCTACCCTGCCCCAGGCCGAGCGCCGCCAGCGCGACCAGACCCAGCACAAGCACGCCGTTGCCCAGGTCGCCTAGAAACTGCCCTGCAAGAAAACTTACCGCCAGCAATCCCCAAAATGCGAAGTTGCGCACGCGCCTTGGGTTGGCGCCATCGCGTAGGGACAAGATCGAAACAGCAGCAAAGAACAAGCCTCCGACAATGTAAACATGTGCGAGCGTGATCATGGCTGCACGCCTTGTTCTTGCGCCACCGGCGGCGGCGCCAGCGCGCGCTTCAAGCGCCGGTCCAGCAGCCACAGCCGGGCGCCATGGATCAGCAAGGCCGCGATCGCCGTCGGCATGGCCCACACCGACAATTCCAGCGGCTCGACGACGATGCCATTCTGTTCGAGGAACCCCTTGATCAGAAGGATGGAGGCGATGGCGATGAAAATGTCCTCGCCGAAAAATAGCGCAATGTTGTCGGCGGCGGCGGCGTGCGAGCGGATCAGGAAGCGCTCGCGATCAGGCAAAGCGCCAAACTTGGTTTCCGCCGCGCCTTCCGCCATCGGCGCGACCAGCGGGCGCACCATCTGGGCGTGCCCACCGAGAGAGGTGAGGCCCAACGCCGCCGCGCCTTGACGCACAATGAAATAAACGCCGAGCAGCCGCCCCACTGTAACCGCGCGTAGTTGAGCAATAGCGATGCGCGCGCGCTCCTGCAGACCCGCGCGCTCAAGCAAACCAATCGCCGCAAGCACCAGCCAGACCACGCTGACATAGCGGCTGTCGTTGAAGGCCTTGCCGAACGCAGCGATGGTGGCGATCGCCGCCACGTAGAGGCTTTGCAGGTCAGCCTCAGGCGTCCAAGCCGCCGCCAGCCCGGTCGTGAGCGCCGCCGCCATCACCACCAGCAGCGGGTTGGCGCGCACGATGAAGCCGAGCACGACCACGCCGATGCCGAGCAAAACTAACATGCGCGCGCCCCCGCTTCTTCTTATGCTTCGCCAAAACCGCCGCCGCCAGGCGTTTCGATCACAAACACATCGCCGGCTTCTAGCTCAGCCTTGCCCGTTGCGCCTAGCTGCGTGACCGAGCCGTCGGCGCGCTCGACGCGCACATGATTAAGGCTCGGCATGCGGTCGATCGCGCGCAACGCTTCGTAGGCCGATCGCTGGTCCCCCGACGCGACCGCGTTTGAGATGGTCGCCGAAAACACCGTGGCGCTCAATTGAAGCTCGCGGGTGCGTTGGTCGCCATATTGACTGACTTCCCGCCAGACATACGACGCGGTCGCGAGCGCGACCGCGCCGAACACGGCGATCACGACCAGTGAGGTCAGCTGGCTTCTGAGCGAGGTCCGGCGGACGGCCACGGCGATAGGGTCTCCAGGCGATTTCCGGCAAAATGACTGAAATTGATTGCGATTTGCTTGAAATGCCGGGCGTTTCATCTCCGAATATGTCGAGCATTAACGCCTTGTTCGTACAATTGGAGGAAATTCCTTCAGAACTTGCGCGAGCGTTTCGGGGGCGACGGTGCGCGATTAGGGGAGTTGCCTGATGGCGAACACCGCGCGCGTCCTCATCATCGACGACGATCCGATCATGCGCGAGCTCGCGACAGCAAAGCTCGCGGAAGCCGGCTACGAGACCCTCAGCGCCGCTGACGGAGCGGAAGGCCTCTCGCGCCTCCACGGCGTCGATCTGGTCATTTCCGACATCGACATGCCGGGCATGAACGGCTTTGACGTCGTCAAGGCGATCCGCGACCATAAAACCCATTCGGAGATTCCGGTGATTGTCATCACCGGCAGCGAGCGCCCCGACGCCGTCGAGCAGGCGTTCGCCGCCGGCGCGACCTCGTTTCTGGCCAAGCCGATGAATTGGACGCTGTTCACCCAGGCCGTCCGCTTCGTCCTCAAGGCCAGCACGGACCGGAGGGAGTTGCGCCTCGCCCGCGACGCGGCCGAGGCCGGATCGCGGTTCAAGGACAGCCTCCTGTCGGTGATGAGCCACGAGCTTCGAACGCCGCTGAACGCCATCATCGGTTTCGGGCAAATTCTCGCCGATCAATTCGACCGCGAAAACGATCATCTGCACAAGGAATACGCCGATTACATCATCGACGGCGGAAAACGGCTGCTGAATTCGGTGTCGGACATGCTGCTCGCGTCGGACGCGCGGTCGGGCCCGATCGCCCTCAACGACGTCGATTCCGGTCTCGGCGAGCTGATCGACGGCGCGCTCGCGCCGCTCGAAAAGGGATTGGCCGCGGCGCAAGCGACCATCAAGCGCGCGATCGGGGACGGATCGATCGAGATCTGCTGCGACCGCGTCCTGATCATGCGATCGATCGGCAAACTGATCGAGAACGCGGCGAAATTCTCTCCCGCCGGGGTGACGATCACCATCGGCGCGGCGGCGACCAAATCCGGCGGCGTCGCCATTCTGGTGCGGGATAACGGACCTGGAATCGAGCCTGGAAAACTTCACGCGGTGAAATTGCCGTTCGGCCAGGCCGATATGTCGCTGCGGCGGTCGAAGGAAGGCCTTGGGCTCGGCCTGCCGCTGGTGAACGCGGTGATGAAGGCTCACGGCGGGGAATTGCGCATCGTTTCAGCGCCGGGCGAGGGAACCAGCGCTTTCATCATCCTGCCGGCCGATCGCGTCCATGCCGCCGCCCGGGCGTCCGACGCCGCCGCTTGACCTCAATCCCGCAGACGTTAAGAGGTTCGCGCGACGCCGTCACCGGCGGAAAAGGGCGCGTAGCTCAGCGGTAGAGCACTACGTTCACACCGTAGGGGTCGCAGGTTCGAACCCTGCCGCGCCCACCATAAAATCAAGGACTTAGAAGTCAATTGGCGGCAGAATCCGCCCGAAAAACCGCTCCAGCATCCATATAGCATCCAGCAGAACGGGAACTCGCCGGTTTACCCAGGAAGTCGAGGGCGCGTGTCGCGAGAGCACACTTCCAGCCAGATCGCTAAAATCCGCGCGCTGTCGGATTCCAGCCCGTTGGATAGCATCCAGGTTTGCGCGGGGCCGGCGCCTGCAATGGATACACCGTGTAGGTCATCTCTCCACCGGTGCTGCGCCCGATCCTGAATGAGCCTTGCGGATCGATAAGTTTTGTCCTGCCGAAAGCGGTCGCTGTAATCGTGTATTCGTTGCGATCGGTCGGCAGGTCTTGGACGCGAGGGTTAGTCGGACGGATCATGTTGGCTTGAACGTAGAGCTTGTCTCGCCAAAGAAGTTCCCCGGTCTCCGGGTCGCGTTGCTTGCTGTTATCCCACCAGATGCGGATCGTCGCGACGCGCGCGCCATTGGCGTCTATGGTCTCGGAGCCTTCGCAATTGAACAAAAATCTGTCTTGAACCGTAGGTGGTTGCGATTGGCCAAAGGCCGGACCAAGGCTCAGCGCTGCGAAAGACAAAGCGAGAGCAGCGGCAGGCGATTTCATCAAGAATTTCCTCATATTGTTTTCCACTTCCAAGCATTGACCTGCAATGACAGACTTTTCTTCCGACTGCTTCACTGGCGACGGGCGGGGGAGTGGAAAGCTTCGACTGACGCGACCAGGCGTGGGCGCCGGCCTCTCCCCCGCTGACTTCCGTGTCACGCGGCCTTCTTCTTCGCCATTGTGACTATCACCAGTGTGATCTTACTCAACGCGCACGCGTCCGAGGCGGGCGCTATTCACTTGATCGAAGATCTCGTATTCAACGACGTCCGTGTGGATTGTCCCTCCGTTGGCAGCCGGCGTTGCTCCGACAATCTTCAGCGTCAACAGCAACCGCACTGCATGCCCTATGGTCATTTTGTCGGCGACGCTCTGGAACTCTTCGCGCGGGACGCTCCAGACTTGCGCCTTCGCGCCGTTGCGGAATTTGACTGACGTCTTTTCGAACGTCGTTTCGCTCTGGAAGGTGAGGTACGAGGCTGCGCCGAGGTCACTTATCAGAAACTCGTTATAGGTCGGATCGTACTCCGAAAGATCGGCGTTGATCTCAAGCTGGAGAAAGCCCGCATCTGAAACCGACTGCATGAGCGCATTGAACGCCGCGGTCGACTCTTCCCGCTGCCGCGGGCGGTCCAACGGCGCCGTATAGCGGACTTTTTCATTCACCCATTTTTCGATCGGAGCCGGCGCTCCGGAGACACTATAGACGAGGGCGATCATATCGTCCCCGGAGGGATTGGTGAGAATTCCTTCGCGGCCGGTCGGAGCCGGCGCGCCTTGCGACGCGGCGGCTTTGTCTTGCGCGGGAGCGGCCGCCCTGGTTTCCGCGACGGGC
>DPWD01000122.1 GCA_003526465.1 Hyphomonadaceae bacterium | reverse complement strand
GGTTGATCCAGCAGCCCTCAAGACGCGCGCCCGGCGGCGGCTCGGGAGCGGTCGCACAGGCGGCGAGCGCGAGGCAGGCAGCGAGAACTCTCATGGCGCCGGGATTTCTCCGGAGTGTTCAAGTTCGACTGGTCCGGTCATCAATACGCGGTCGTCGCCCGCGCGCCATTCAATCTGAAGTGATCCGCCGTCCAGAATGAGTTCCGCATTGCGTCCAGTTCGGCCCTGACGGTGGGCGGCCACCAGGGCAGCGCACGCGCCGGTGCCGCAAGCCTTCGTCAACCCAGCCCCGCGCTCCCACACACGCAGCCTAATTTGTTCACGCGAGCGCACCTCGGCAAAGCCGACATTGACCTTCTCGGGAAACAGCGGATCGACCTCCACGCGCGGCCCGATCCGCCTGACCGGCGCTTCGGCCGCATCCGCGACGAAGAACACGACATGAGGATTGCCCATATTGACTGCGCCCGGACCCTCCAGGCCCTCCGCGCTGAAATCGAGCCGCACCGTGTCCATGGCGTGAGCGAGCGGGATTTCCTCCCACCGCAGCAAGGGCGAGCCCATATCGACGGTGATAGCCAGATTGCCTGCCCGCTGCGCATGGAGAAGGCCGGCGCCGGTTTCGATGCGCCTCCAGGCAGCGCCACCTTCTTCGAGCAGCAGCCAGGCCACGCAGCGCGCGCCATTGCCGCAGGCGTCGACCTCTTCGCCATCGGCGTTCCAGATGCGCATGAAGGCATCACCGCGCATTGAGCGCTCGACCGCGATCACCTGGTCGCACCCGAGGCCGGCTTCGCGGTCGGCAATGGTGCGCGCCTGCGCCGGCGACAAGGGCAGCGCCCCGCGCGAGCGGGCGTCAATGATGACGAAATCATTGCCACAGCCGTTCATCTTGAAATAGCGCATGCTGGTCAAGTTATGGGCATTCGCCCCTTCCTTCCAGCTTTTGGTTCTGCTTGGTTGGCCCCCGACACGGAAGAGGTCGCAAAGGGGAGGTTCCATGCGCTTGACAGGCGTTGCGGCCGCGGCATTGGCGGCGTTGGCTTTGGGGTCGTGCAGCAGCATGCCGGACTGGGTTCCCACGAACATGTCCTCGCTCGGATCGGAGCAGGACCCGTATCTCTGGTTGGAGGAGATCGAAAGCGAACGCGCGCTTACCTGGGTGCGCGAGCAGAACGCACGCTCGCTGGCGCAATTGGAGGGAGACCCTCGCTACGCGCAGCTGCACGCCGACGCGCTCGCCATCGCCAATAATCGCGACCGGCTGCCCACCGGAGAGGTGCGCGAGGGCTATTATTACAATTTCTGGCAGGACGAGACGCATGTGCGCGGCATCTGGCGCCGTTCGCCGCTCGCCGCCTATGCGCAGAACGCGCCGCGTTGGGAAACATTGCTCGACCTCGACGCGCTGGCGCGCACGGAAAACGCCAATTGGGTGTGGAAAGGCGCGACCTGCTTGAGCGGCTCGTCGCGTTGCATGATCTCGCTCTCGGACGGCGGCAAGGACGCAACCACCGAACGGGAATTCGACATCGCCCACCGCGCCTTCGTCGAAAGCGGGTTCGTTGTCCCGGAAGCAAAGTCCTCTGTTGCCTGGCTCGACGAGAACACGCTGCTGGTCGGGACCGATTGGGGCGCGGGCACAACCACGGAGTCTGGTTACGCCTTCGTGCTCAAGCGCTGGACGCGAGGAACGCCGCTTGCCAGCGCTGTTGAGATTATCCGCGGGCAGAACACCGATGTTGGGGTTTTCGCCGGCGCGCTTGAGGATGTCGACGGCGCGCGCATGCCGGTAGCGTTCGAGAGCGACACCTTTTTCGAGTCGAGTTTCTGGCGTCTCGACGGCGCTTCGCCGCAACGCATATCGCTGCCGCCGAAATCGACAATCCAAGGGCTCTACAAAGGCCATCTCATCGCCACCCTGGAACAGTATTGGATGCCGCAGGGCGCTGCATCCGGTGTGGGCAGCGCCATACCCAGCGGATCGCTGATCGCCATTGCGCTCGACAGCGCAACAGGACCGGCGCCGGCGGTCGCGGTGCTCCACACCCCCAGCGCGCGCCAGTCGGTCGAGGCGGTCGCTATCACCCGCGACGCCATCCTGGTCGCCGGCTACGAAAACGTGCGCGGGCGCTTGCTGCGCTTTTCCTACGATGGCCGCGCCTGGGTAGAAGGACAGATCGCCCTGCCCGCCACCGGTTCAATCTCGTTCGCCGGCGCATCGGCCGGCGAGCAGACCGCGTTCGCCATCTACGAGGACTTCATCACTCCCGACACGCTCTACGCGCTCGACGATCGCGCCACCCGCGCGCGCGCCATCCGCGCACTGCCAGCGCTGTTCGACGCGCAAAACTTCGTCGCCGAGCAATTCGAGGCAACCAGCCGCGACGGAACCCGCGTGCCGTATTTCGTAGTCCGCCGCCGCGACACGCAGCTCAACGGCCAGAACCCGACGCTGCTCTGGGCCTACGGCGGTTTCCAGAATTCCTATCCGCCGGTCTACAGCCCCTATGTCGGCAAGCTGTGGCTCGAGCGCGGCGGTGTTTATGTGCTCGCCAACATTCGTGGCGGCGGCGAGTTTGGCCCGGCCTGGCACCAGGCGGGACTGCGCACCAATCGCCAGCGCATCTACGACGACTTCTACGCCGTCGAACAAGATTTGGTCGCACACGACATCACCAGCCCGCGCCGGCTCGGCATCAGCGGCCGCTCCAATGGCGGGCTGTTGGTGGGCGCGATGCTCAACCAGCATCCGGAAATGGTGCGCGCGGCAATCGTCGGCTCGCCGCTCTTGGACATGCTGCGCTACGATCGCCTGCTCGCGGGCGCGTCCTGGGTGGATGAGTACGGTTCGCCCTCAAACGGACGCGAGCGGCGTTTCCTGCGCCGTATCTCGCCTTACCAAAACCTGCGGGCGCGCGCGGACTTTCCAACGCCGTTCGTCTACGCCTCGACCAAGGACGATCGCGTCCACCCCGGCCACGCCCGTAAATACGTCGCGCGCATGCAAGAACTCGGCATGCCCGTGCTCTACTACGAGAACATCGACGGCGGCCATTCGGCCACCGCCAACCAGGACGAAGTCGCCCGCCAGCGCGCACTCGAATACATCTACCTGATGCAGCGGCTGATGGATTAAGTTCACAAAAAAGAACCCCCGCTCAGGGCGGGGGGCAGTTGGGAGGAGCCTGTAAGAGTCGCGGCGTCAGCCGCCGACGGGAAGCAGGAAATAACCAAGCGCGGCCAGGCCAAAGGCCAAGACAGCGAGAATGTGCCGAAGTGAGACGCGCATCGCACCGCTTCCCGAAATTCGAGAATGAGAGTGCAATCCCGAGGCCAGCGTTCGCGCGGCGCGGGAGCGATTGAGAGCGCGGGCACAGGATTCGCCCGCACGTCCCGGCGCGAGGCTTGCGTCACTCCAGCCAGACATGACTGGCGAAGAAACCTTCCATCCAGACACCAAGGCGCTGCTTGCCTATGGCCGCGCGCTGGCGGGTTCCGGCGCGCCGCCGCGCAAAGGCGGCGCTGACCATGTCATCGAGCGCCTGTTCGTGATCGAGCGCACCAAGGACGGACGCCTGCCGATTCGCAGCTTCGGACGCGATCTTGTCGCCGTGCTCGGACGCGACCTTCGCGAGCACGATCTCGCCAGCCTGTTTCTAGCGCCAGACCGCGCGCTGTTCCGCGCCATGATCGACGCCTGCGGCGCCGCCGCCCAACCTGCCGTGGCGCGGGTTTTCGCCGAGGCCGCCGATGGGCGCAGCTTTGGCGCCGAAATCATGATCACGCCGCTAAAGGTCGACGCTTCGATGGGCGACCGCTTCCTTGGCATGTTCCAAGCACTAGGCGGCGAATCATTCCTGGCTGAACGCCCGATACGCTGGCTCAAACTCGGCTCGGTGCATCCCCCGGCCGCGAAAACGCCAAGCGGCCCGCGCCTTGTCGTGGTGAACGACTAAGCGTGTGCCCGGGCCGTGCGCAAAGCGCGGTCTAGCGTCACCAACGCCAAGGCGCCGACGAAAAAAGCGGCCATCAGCCCTGCCATATTGAGCAGCACCTGCGTCCAGCTGAGGCGTGTCGGGTCGGTGAAGAAGTAGGGATATACCCCGTCCAACGCGCCGCGCGTTTGTCCGTAGATGGTATAGGCCAGGGGCCACATGGCGGTGAACAGCGCATCGCGCCAAGTCAATGCGCCTCCGCGGCGGACAAACCAAAACATCGCAAATAGAATGGGCGAAACGTTGTGCAGGATCACGTCGTTAAACTTGCGCAAGCCCTGCGGATCCCATTGCGAGGCGAGCAGGAGATTGTAAACCGCGCCGACAAACAGGATCGAGATCGCCGCCATCAGCTCCACGCGCGGCGCATTAAGGCCGGTGCGGTCGCCCGGCTTAAGCGCCGCGCGCGCCAGAACAAGCACGACAAAACAATTGGTGAGCACCGTGAAATAGCAGAGATAGAGCCAAACGCCCCACGCCAGCGTCCCGCCCCGGCCCATGGTTTCGGCAACTGACAGCCAACCCTGCGACACTGTCGCCGCGCCGACAAAGAGCGCGCCGGCCCCGGCGATGAATTGCGCAAGGCTCATCAAACAGCCGCCGCTTCGTCTTCGGCGATCGGCGCGTGCTCCGGCGCGAGCGGGGGCCGCCCGCGTAGAATATCGGCGAGCTTCTCCGCGATCATGATGGTGGGCGCATTGGTGTTGCCTCCGACCAGCGTCGGCATCACGCTGGCGTCGATCACGCGCAAGCCGTCAACGCCGCGGACGCGCAACTCACCATCGAGCGGCGCGCGGGCATCCGCACCCATGCGCACCGTACCTACCGGGTGATAGATGGTCTCCGCGTTCTGGCGCACCCAGGAATCGATCTCGGCATCGGATTGCACGCCCGCGCCGGGGCGCATTTCCGGCCCGCGCAGTGGCTTCAGCGCATCGCGCCCGCAAATATCGCGCGCCATGCGGACGCTGTCGCGCATGGTGCGGCGGTCGTTCTCTTCAGCCAAGTAGCGCGGATCGATGGCGGGCGGCGCAAATGGATCGCGCGACGCCAGCTTCACAGTCCCGCGACTCTCGGGGCGCAATTGGCAGGCGTGCAGGGTGAAGCCGTCGCGGTCGGGCTTTACCCGCGCATGATCGATCATCACCGCGTTAACGACGTGAATCTGCATGTCGGGGCGGTCGAGTTCTGGGCGAGTTTTCAAGAACGCGCCGGCGTGCAGATGATTGGTGCGGCCGTGCCCCTGCTTGGTCAGCATATATTCGAGCCCTATCATCGGTTGCCGAAGGCCCTTCGTTTTCGAATACATCGAAATCGGCTTTGTCATCTCGTAGATGATGCAAACATCGAGATGGTCCTGCAGGTTCTGTCCCACTTCGGGCGAGTCGACCTGCACCTCGATCCCCAGTTTTCTGAGTTCGTCGCCGGGGCCGATTCCGGAGAGCAGCAGCAGGTGCGGCGACTGGAACGCGCCGCCGCAAAGCAGCACCTCGCGCGTGGCCGCCACCGTTGCAACCGGACCGCCCTTCCTGGCCGCATATTCCACCCCAACGGCCTTGCCGCGCTCGATCACGATGCGCCCGGCATGCGCGCCAGAGATCACAGTGAGATTGGGCCGCGCGCCGACGATGGGCCTGAGGTACGCCGCCGATGCGCTCCAGCGCTCGCCGTCGCGAATAGTGAGATGGTAGGGCCCCGCACCCTCTTGCTGCTTGCCGTTGAAGTCGCGCGTGGCTGGGTAGCCCGCCTCCTCTGCCGCGCGAATGAAAGCGCGGTAAACTGGATCGCCGGGCGGTCCGCGCGACACCCAAAGCGGCCCGCCCTGCCCGTTCCAGGCGTCGGCGCCGTCCTCATGGTGCTGCGCACGCTTAAAATAGGGGAGCACGTCGGCGTAGCCCCAGCCTGCTAGTCCCAGCTGCCGCCAGTGGCCATAGTCACGGGCGTGGCCGCGAATATAGATCATGCCGTTTATGGCAGACGAGCCGCCCCAGCCGCGCCCGCGCGGCTGGTAAAGCTTGCGCCCGTCCAGGAATTCCTGCGGCGTGGTCTCGAATCCCCAATTGGCCGCGCCCTTGTTGGCGATGAGATTGCCGACGCCAGCAGGCATCTTTACCAACACGCTCTCGTTCTTCCCACCCGCCTCGATGAGGGCGACCTTCACGCTGGCGTCTTCGGTCAACCTGTTGGCCAAGACGCAGCCCGCGCTGCCTGCGCCGACGATGACGTAATCGAAGCGTTGGGTAATCTCGGGCACGCCGCCATCCTGTTTTGGGGACTTTGCGCAGGGCGGCCCCAGTCCTGCAAGCCCTGCCCTACCGTCAAATCTTAAGGCAAAGTTTACGGTGAACCGGGCATTTATCGTGTCAATGTCGAACACAGCCGGAAAGCTCGACCTGGCGGGCGCCGCCTCGCGGCTATCGCGGCTGCAGCCGCGGGCGATGGAGCGGCGGCGTTTCCGCAGGCTTCCACTGGTGGTGGAAGGGCGAATGCTCGACACGCTCGGGCGCGAGCACAATTGCCAGACCGCCGACATATCCCCCGGAGACGTCCGCATTCTTGGATCGGTGCTGCCCAATGTTGGCGAGCGGGTTGTGATTTATCTGGAAGGATTGGGGCGCGTTTCCGGCGCCGTGGCGCGCCGGGGCCAGCAAGATGCCGCCATCATCTTCGACTTTACCGCCTACAAACGCGAAAAGCTCACCGAGCAATTGACCTTAGCCATCAACGAAAACCTCGGCATCGATGCCGAGGAGCGGCGCGCGCCGCGCCTGGTGGAAGCCGGGCCTACGCCCCTTGCGCGCATCCAACCCGAAGACGGCGAAGCGTTCGACGCAGAAGTGCTGGATTTCTCGCTTGCTGGGACAACCCTGCGCACGACCCGGCAGCGGCCCCCAATCGGGGCCTGGGTGCGCGTAGGAAACACCTACGGCCGCGTGGCGCGCTATCTTGAAGGCGGCTTCGCAGTGGACTTTGAGCCGCGGTCTTAGCGCCAAATCCCGCTCGTTAGGGTAACCGGCCAATTCACCGGCACAGCGCTTGCATTTCTCCCTTGAAGGTGTCCCGCCCATTGCGGAGCACCCGATTTGGAGCAGCCGTGAGCGAGCAAAACGCCCCCGTGAGAGCCCGATCCGCCGGACAATGGTGGGTGGAGGCCAATGGCAAGCCCTACGGCCCCTATTCCATGGCGCAACTTTCGCGCTTCGTGGCGGAGGGGCGCGTGCGCGCCAGCACGCGGGTTGCCGAAAACGCTGACGGCGCCTGGGTAGAGGCGCGCCAAGTGATGGGGCTGATGGGCCCGGCAGGCGGCGAAAACGACAATATGGCTGACGCTGCCAACATCTTCGTTCACGCGGAAATCCGCTCCGGCGCGCAGCACGAGTTCGCCGCCGCGCTCGAGGCGCTCGGCTCGATGTGCGAACTGGCGCCCGGCCTTTGGCTAGTGCGCACGCGCTTTTCCGCCGGCATCGTGCGCAACACGCTGTCGCAGACATTGCTCGCCGGTGACCGCTTCGCGGTGATCGATGCGACGCGCAATCGCTTTGCCTGGTTCAATCTCGGGCCTGAGATCGATGCGCGCGTTTCCACGGTCTGGAACGGCCCACTGCGCGCTGACACCCTCTGAATCAAGCAGGGGTCTTGGAGTCGGCGCCCCATTGGACATTTTGCCCGCTTGCTTTGGCCTGACGTTTGCGGCTGGTGCGGGCTTGGCATCGCGCCTTGGAACACCTCATGCCCAGAATGAGCTACAAACCCGGTAACTTCGATCTTCGCGTTGGGCGCTCGCTAGCCGGGTTGGGCCTGTTCGCCAAGAGTGAAATTCCCAAAAGCGCCTGCATTATCGAGTATCGGGGGCCCCAGCTGACGCCCGAACAAGAGACCAAGAGCCGCAGCAAATATCTGTTTGAGGTCAGCGCGCGCAAAACCATCGATGGCGCGCCGCGCTGGAACACCGCCCGCTATATCAATCATTCCTGCCGGCCCAATTGCGAGCCCAATATCTACAAGGGCCGGGTATTTATTCACGCTCGCCGGCGTATCCGGCCAGGCGAAGAACTCGCCTACGATTACGGCAAGAATTACTTCAATGAATACTTGAAGGGCCATTGCCGTTGCCCCAAGTGCCAGCCCCCGAAAACCGAGCGTCCCCGCAGCCGCTGACCCAGCGGGCTTTCCAATCGCCGACTGCCCCGCTATTCGATGCTCCCACGCGCCAGAACCGGCGTGTGCAGCCGCCAAGTGGGGAGCAACGCTGATGGACCTCGGTTTGACCTGGTTTGATTTTGCCGCCTTGGCCATCTTGGGCCTATCGGGCGTGATGGCGTTTGCGCGCGGACTGATCCGCGAAGTGTTCTCGGTAATCGCCTTTATCGCCGCCGGGATCGCTGCCGTTGTCTTCAATGGGGTGGCGACCCCCTTTGTTGAGCAATACACACCCTTGTCGAGCGTGCTGGCGCCCTTGGCGGCCGGGCTGCTCATCTTCCTGGTCGTCTTTATCGGCATTACCCTGGTGACATCGACGCTCGCCAAATCGGCGCATCAATCGACCGAAATCGGCAGTTTCGACCGCGCGGCGGGGCTGGCGTTCGGGGTCTTGCGCGGGGTGCTCGTCGTCGCCCTTGGGGTGCTGCTGCTGCGGCAAGGCCCGGGGACGGCGCCGCCGCCGCGCGACCCCACCCAATGCCGCGCCGCCTTCGACGAATTGCGTGCCCCGGTGTTCTG
>DPWD01000308.1 GCA_003526465.1 Hyphomonadaceae bacterium | reverse complement strand
GCGTCCGACCAGAAATTGGCGTAACGATGCGCCATGGCGTCCCCTCCATTCCGCTGCCCCATACTGGGCCCGAGGCGACGGAGGTGTCCAGCGCTTGCAGGCGCGCGCGCTTTTGCCTAGCTGTTGGCGCCCAAGGCCCCGTAGCTCAGCTNNTAAGGACACGGTCGGGAGTTCGAGTCTCTCCGGGGTCGCCACTAGTTTTTTGGTATCAGCGCGTCGTCGATTCCTCGCGCACGCACCGCGGCGGGGCGGCTCATGATGCGCGCGAGATAGGGTTCGAACGCTGGGCGTTTCTCCAGCGTGCCGAATTGCACGCCCCAACCGATCTGCGAGCCGAGATAGACATCGGCCGCGGAGAATTTGTCGCCCAAGATGAACTCGCCTTGCGACACCACGCCTTCGAGCGCGTCGAGCACTTCCTTCATCGTGCCGTACCCGACCATGCGGCGGCGATCTTCCGGCGGCTCGAACTTCATGGCGCTCATCCAAGCCGCGGGTTCGACGCAACCGGCGGCGTAGAACAACCAGCGATAATACGGCCCACGCCGCTTATCGCCGGGCGCGGGCGCAAGCCCTGCTTGCGGGAAAGCGTCGGCGAGATAAGCGCAGATCGCGCCGGTTTCTGTGATTACCGCGTCGCCATGCTTGATCGCTGGCACCTTACCCATCGGATTGATCGCCAGGTAAGCCGGCGCCTTCATCGTCGTGCCGTACTCCAGCACTTCGGTGCGATAGGGCTGGCCGACCTCCTCCAGCATCCACCGCACGATCCGCCCGCGCGACATCGGGTTGGTGTAGAAAACCAGTTCGTCGGGCATGGCGCTGTCCCTTTTCGCGGGTCTGTTCGGAACAAAAAGCGAACCTCGCGCTTTTGTCAAGCGGATTCCGAGCGTACGCCCGCGCTTGGTCGAAAGACTGCTCTGTCGGCGGCGGTTGTTCCTTCAGTTGGCCGCATCGATGCGGAAGACCGGGTAGTGCTCGGCAATCGCTTCGAACGCCGATGTTGGCGCGTCGTGCGGCACGGGCAGATGCTTGCGGCCGCTGGTGGCGACTTGGCACCACGCCTTGAGGATCGGCGCGCGCTCATTGGGTGGAATTTCCGTGAGCATGACTCGGTGCGAGCGGCCGCGTTTGAGGCAGGCATGTCCGCCCGCTGCGCGCACGTTTTGCACCCATTCCGAGCCGTTTCCCAGCATCGAAACCAGGTAGCGCTCGCCTTGATGGGGGGCGGCGACGACAATGGTGGAGGTGAGGCGCCCGTCTCGCCGGCTCTTTACTTGCAGCGTCACCAGGATCGATGGCGTCAGCCCAAGCGCCGTCACCCAGGCATAGGCCCCGTTCCAGACCCGCGCGATGCGGGTCGGACGCCAATTGCGGTAGAAGTAGCGGAGATAGCCGCTCTTCTCCGCTGGATCCTCGCGCGGGGCGCTCATGACTGGCTCTCGCGAAGACACTAAGCCCAGCGAAGCTCGGCGTGCTTGATCTGGCGCAAGCGCGGCGAAAAACTCGCAGTCAATACGGACCGCCGGCGCCTCGCCGGCATACAGTGTTGCGAACACACCCGGCGCCTGCGCGGTAGCAAACACCGTACGCCGGCGAGGCGCCGGCGGTCCGTGTCCATCAATCCGGGCTGCCGCGTCCCTTGAGCGGGAAGTATTCCCGCCACGGCCGCGCCTCGTCGATGACGCGTGCGATGGAAGGCCGCGCCAATAGGCGCGCGCGATAGGCGCGGAGCGCGGTGTGAATTTCCGGAAACGGAAACGCCCAGTGCGCGTAGAACAGCGCCGGCCCCGCCGCGCAATCGGCGATGCCAAACGCATCGTTCGCGGCCCACGTGCGCGCCGCCATCCATGCGTTCAGCCATGCATAGCTCTTGTCCAGCGCCGCTTTCACCTCGCCTTCGACGTGAGGGTCGCGCTTGGCCTCCTCGCGCAGCACGGCCGCGACCATGCGCTGCAACGGCGCCATGACGTAATCGTCGAACACGCTGTCCATCTGCCGCGCCTCGATGGCAGTGCGCGGATCGGCGGGAACCATGGGCGGGGCGCTCCCATGGTGCAGATCGAGATACTCAATCACCGCTGCCGATTCGATCACCACGCGCTTGCCATCCACCAGGACCGGGAACTGGCCCGTCGGCGCGAAACGGGCGACCGCTTCGGCGTTTTCTGGATGCGCGGGATCGAGCATCATGAATTCGAACGCCACGTCGCGCTCATAGAGCGCGATGAGCGCTTTCCAGGTGAAGGATGAGAATGGGTGGCCGAAGATTTTCACCATCAAAGCGCACTCCGCTTGAGCTTCGCTCGCCGCCAGTTCAGCGGTTCGCCGGCTGCGCCGCGCCAGCCAGGGGCGGGCCGTTGAACTCCGCTTCGATGACAAACTCGACTTCATCGAACACACCCATGGTGCTGCCCTCGGGCGGCACGCCATAGGCGATGCCGAAAGCCGAGCGCCTCAAGCTCCCATGCGCGGAAAAGCCGATGCGGCCGTGCGGGTCCATCGGGTGGCCGGCGTAGCCGCCATTGAAGCGCGCTTCGAGCGTGACCGGCTTGGTTTGCCCATGCAGGGTCAAATCGCCGGTGACGCGCGCAGTGTTCGGACCGGTTTGTTCGACGCCAGTGGAGCGGAACCTGATTTCCGGATAGCGCGCGGCGTCGAACCACTGAGCCCCGAGCATTTCCTCGGTGAAGCCAGTTGGGGGATTGGGCAGCGCCAGCGAGCCCACGTCGATGTTTGCGATCACGCTCATCGCCTCGGGGTTGGCGGGATCGAACTGGAGCGTCGCGTCGAACTTCGTGAACCGAGCGGTGTACATCGACATGCCGATATGATTGACGCGGAAACTGAGATCGGCGTGGGAGGGGTCGAGCTTGTATTCGCCCGCCGGCGCGTCGTGGACGACAGCGGCCTCCGGCGCGGGCGGCGCCTTCGTCGGCGGCGGCGCGCATGCATGCAGCAATGCCAGCGCGGCTATGGCCAAAGCTATTTTCATTGTCATTTCCCCATTGCCTCAAGATACCGGACCAAACGCGCCAGGGTCTGCTTGCCGCCCTCGATGGCGCCATGCTTTTCGACCACAAAATCACGCGCCGCTTGGCTTGCGAAGAGGCTTGTCATGGTCACGCGCGTGCGTGTCGGCTCCAACGCCTCGAAGATTACCGTGACGTGGAAATGCGGCGGCGCGGTTTCATCGCCTGCGCCATGCGCATAGATCAGCCGCTCGGGCGCGGCCACATCCATGTAGAATTGTTGATTGGGGAAAGCCGTCCCGTCCGGGCCGGTCATGGTGTAGCGCCAGACGCCATTGGGACGCACATCCATGCTCTCGGTGCGCGTAACGAATCCATCCGGTCCCCACCAATGGTCGACATGCTCGGGCTTAGTCCACGCCTCCCACACCAGATCGCGCGGCGCGTCGTACTCGCGCACCTGCACGATCTCGCGGCCCGCGCGCGTTTCGCCCTGCAATGTGCGCTCAAGATCCTCAAGCAGGCCGCTCCACCCCTTGCGCACGCTTTCGCCGTGGGCCGCCCATAGCGCATCCAGTTCGTGAGTGAGCGTCACGTAGCAGCCGCCATCGCGAGGTTCGAAATCGACGCTCACCCGCGTCGTCCCTTGTTCTCGATCCGTGGTGAAGTCAAAAACCAGCCGCCGTGGGCGATCGATCTCGACGAAGGCGCCGAAATGAGTCGCCAATTGCGACCCACGCCGCTCGAACACCTCGAAGCCGCCGCCAATGCGCGGGATGATTTCCACTTTCTCCATCACGCCGCCCGGGGTCGAGAACATCCATTGCGCCACGCTCTCGGCGTCGAGCCAGGCGTCGAACACGGTTTCGGGCGAAGCGCCGAACTGGCGGCTGACAACGAGGTTGATCGATGTCGCGTTGGGATCACTTGCGTTTGCGGCCACGTCTTTTTTCCTTTGCCTGCATCGCTTTCAAATGCGCATCGAGCCGATCGAAGCGCGCTTCCCATTGCGCGCGATATTGCGCCAGCCACTCGTCCACCGACTGCAGCGCGGCCGCCTCCAGGCGGCACGGCCGCCATTGCGCTTCGCGCCCGCGCGAGATGAGCCCCGCGCGCTCAAGCACTTTCAAATGCTTCGACACCGCCGGCAGGCTCATGGCGAAGGGGGCCGCGAGTTCACTGACGCTTGCCTCTCCGCCGGCCAGACTCGCCAGGATGGCGCGCCGGGTGGGATCGGCGAGAGCGGCAAATTTGGCGCTTAGCGGATCGGACATTGTATTTAACCCAACGGTTTAATACTCACGGCAATCCGTGCGCGTCAAGCGCTGGCCGCTGGCTTGATTTCCCTCAAAAACGGCGCGGGGGACGA
Source organism: Hyphomonadaceae bacterium (assembly GCA_003526465.1). Lineage (GTDB taxonomy): Bacteria > Pseudomonadota > Alphaproteobacteria > Caulobacterales > Aquidulcibacteraceae > Vitreimonas. Next base: position 758 of record DPWD01000308.1, on the reverse strand, counting down.
CGGGCAAAATGCAGATCGTCGCGGGGGAGAGCAGCCCATGGAAAAATCGATGTCTGCCGAGCGCGGAGCATGGGCGTTGTTCGCCGCCGGCGCCGCATGGCCGTTCGCCTACGACAGGCTGGCCGTCTTAGCCATGTCGCCGCTGGAACGAGCGCTTCGCTCCTCGTATTGCGGCGGGGCGCTACAAGAGGTGTTCCAAGTCCTAGGCCACTGCCTTCCCTGCTGGACGGGCGCCGCGGCGCTGCTGCTGGCGGGCGCGGGTCTCCTGCTCAGGCGCCCGACATCTACCGCAGCGCCGCGCCATTGATGGCGAGCTGCCGGGCATCCAGGCGCACAATGCCGACCTGGTCGTTATCGGTGGGCATTTCGATGCGGATGGGCGCGTAAAGGCCGCTCGGCGTGCGCGCGAACAGGAAGGTCAGCGTCTCCGCGGTTTGCGGATCGGAAAAGCCGGCGATCGGGCGAAACTGCACGCTGCAGCGAATGGCCCGGCCGCGATAGGCGCGCGTGTCGACGTTCACTTCGCCATTGGCGGCGAGCACGAAATCGAAGCGCGAACGTCCGTCCATGTAAACATTGAGCGTGCGCGTGCAGGGATCGCCCGTCGCTGTGATCAGCGAAGCAATGGCGGTGAGTTGGTCGATAACGCCGCGCCGCTGCGCTGGCGTGGCCGGGGGGCTGCCCATGCCCATGTGGGGCTCGGCGGTGGTGACCACGTCTCCCGCGGTGAAAGCGGCGTTGACCAGCCGGTTCCGCCG
>DPWD01000239.1 GCA_003526465.1 Hyphomonadaceae bacterium | reverse complement strand
GTGGCCGATCGCAGCGCCGCGGCGTCTCAATATGTTTCCACCGCGATCGGCGCCTGGCGCGAAGTCGAAGGCGCGATCAGCGCCGACCAGAGCCTCGCCGTGCGGGAGCGCGAGTTCGCCACCGCCGCGGAAGAAGCGCGCGCCGCGCAAGATCTGGCCGAGCGCGAATACGCCCGCGGCGTCGCTACCTTGTTCGAGTTGATCGACGCCTATACCCGCCGCATCGACGCCGAGCGCGGCCTGATTACAGCGCGCGCCGCACGCGTATCCAATCGCATCGCCTATCATGTCGCCCTGGGTGGAGGCGCCAGGACGGGCGGCATCGACGCCGGTAGAGGAACTGCCCGATGAACAAGATGGATCTCGATATGAAACTGGATTCCGCAGCCGAGGGCGAGGCGAGCCCTACTGCCGCGTTCTGGGCCATGATCCGGCGCTGGCTGGTGTTCGCCGCTCCGCTGGCGGTGATCCTGACCGGCGTTGTCGGCATCATGATTCTGGCGGCGACGGCCGACAAGCCCAAGGAAAAGGACGACGCGCCCCATCCCCCAGCCGTGCAATTCGCGGTGGCTCGAGCGCAGCCGACCACGATTGCTGTCAACATCCAGGGTGAAGCGCGCCCGCGCACCGAAGCGTCGCTGGCCGCACAGGTGGCGGGACGGTTGGTGTGGGCAAGCCCCAAATACCAAGAAGGTGGCGCGTTTGCCGAAGGCGAAACGCTCGCGCGTGTCGAGGCGGCCGATTACGACCTCGCGGTGGTCCGCGCGCGCGCGCAAGTCGCACAGGCCGAGGAAGGTCTGGCGCGCGAAGAAGCCGAGGGCGAATTGGCGCGCCAAGACTGGGCGGCACTCGGACGCGGCGAGGCTCCCCCGCTCGCGGTGCGCGCGCCGCAATTGGCGCAAGCGCGCGCCGCTCTTGCGGCTGCGCAAGCGGGCTTGCGTTCGGCGGAACTCGATCTCGCGCGCACCAATATTCGCGCACCCTTTGCCGGACGTCTGCGCGAACGGCGCGCGAATGTTGGCGATTATGTCGCCCCTGGCGCCCCAGTAGCCTTGATGTTCGCCACCAGCGCCATGGAAATCCGCGTTCCTCTCACCGACGCGGACCTCGCCTCATTGCGCCTGCCGGTGGGATTTGCCGCCAGCAGCGCCCGCCAGGGACCGGTGGCGCATGTTTCAAGCGTAACTGGGGGACGTTTGCGCACCTGGGAAGGCCGGCTCTCGCGTGTCGACGCCTCGGTCGACGCCCGCACGCGGCTGGTCTATGGCATCGTCGAGGTGCGCGATCCCTTCAGTGCGCGTCTAGCCGCGCCGCTGGCGCCGGGAATGTTCGTCTCCGTGCGGCTCGAAGGCTCGGGTCGCGAGACCATGGTGGCGGCCCCCCGCAGCGCGCTCAAGCGCAACGAGTTCGTCTACGTCGTGCGCCCCGACAACACCATAGATGTGCGCCGCGTGCGCCCCGCGCAAACAACCGCCGATCAAGTCATGTTCCGCGAGGGCGTCGCAGACGGCGAGCGGGTCGTCGTTTCAGTGTTGACCTCCCCGCGCCAGGGTATGCCTGTGACGCCGATCGATCGCGCTGGCGAGGCGCCCCCGCGGCCGGCGGCGGGCACTCGCCCATGATCGGGTGATTTGAGGGAGCAAAGCGCCAACGCTCGCAGCGCTTACCCCTCTCCACGCTTCGCTTGGACCTCCCCCGGGGGAGGAAAGGAGACTTGGAATGCTGAAGGGCATGGTGGCCTGGTGGGGACGCAACCCCGTCGCCGGCAATTTGCTGATGCTGTTCTGCGTGCTGGCTGGGGTCTTCTCCTTCACCAAGATGGAGAAGGAATTCTGGCCGACGGGGCGCGACGACGGCGTCTTCGTGAGTGCGATCTGGCCAGGCGCCAGCCCCGAAGACATGGAAAGCCAAGTCATCGTGCGCGTCGAGGAGGCCACCGCCGACCTCGACAATGTCGACTGGGTTCGCTCACGCTCCGCTGAAAGCTCGGGCTGGGTTCGCATCGCCGCCGATCCGGGCGCCGACATCGACGCGATGACCGAAGAAGTGCGCTCGCGCGTCAACTCGATCAGCGGCCTGCCAGCCGGCATGGAGCCGATGCAAGTCACCCGCCAAGTCGGGCGCAATTGGTCGATCATTCTCGGCGTGCACGGCGACGTCGATGAACGCACGCTGCGCGACACCGCCGAGGGCCTCCGCGACCGGCTTTCGATATTGCCTGGCGCGGCCAACACCATCGTCGTGGGCGTGCGCACGCCGGAAGTTTCGATCGAGGTTTCCGAAGCGTCGCTGCAGGGCTGGGGGCTGACGTTCGACGAGGTCGCGCAAGCGGTTCGCGGCAGCTCGCTCAATCTGGGCGCGGGAGCGGTGCGCACGGCCGACGGCAGCTTCCAATTGCAAGCGCGGAATCTCGCCGACACGGAACTGGATTTCGAGAACATCATCGTCCGCCAGACGCCCGACGGCGGCGTCGTCCGTCTGGGCGATGTCGCCACCGTCGTTGATGGCTTCCAAGACACCAACCTTTACTCGCGCATGAACGGCGAACCGTCGGCGCTGGTCACCATCCAGACCGCCGACCGGTTCAACATCTACGAGACCAACGATGCGGTTCAAGAAGCGCTCAAGGAAGTGCGGGCCGAAGCGCCGGCGGGCGTGGAGATCACTACGATCTACAACGAAACCGAGGATTACAATTCGCTGGTCTGGATCCTGCTTTCCAACGCCGGTCAGGGCTTCTTCCTGATTTTCGTGCTGCTGCTGCTGACGCTGCACCCGAAAGTGGCGTTCTGGGCGACGCTTGGGGTGATGACCGCTTTCGCGGGATCGTTTTTCATTCTGCCCTATGTCGACGTCTCGCTGAATTTCATGAGCGTGTTCGGCTTTCTGTTGGTGCTCGGCATCATGGTCGACGACGCCATTATCGTTGGCGAGGCGGTCTACGAGCGGGCCGAGAAAGGCTATTCCGGCGCCGACGCTTCCATTCTCGCCACCCAGATGGTGCTGAAACCGCTGGTGGCGTCGGTGTTCGTGACCATGCTGGCCTTCAGTCCGTGGATGCTGATCCAGGGCGACGCACAGCAATTCACCCGCGCGATCTCCATCGTGGTGATGTCGACTCTGGTGTTCTCGCTGATCGAAAGCCTGATCATCCTGCCGGCGCACTTGGCCCACGTGAAAAAACCGGACCCCCAAGGCACGAGCATCGGCAGCCGGCTAATGCGGGTGCAGCAACGCTGCGCGCATTCGATAATCTGGGTGGCGCAGAACATTCACGGCCCGCTGGTGCGGCGCGCGGTAAAACTGCGCTATCTCACCTGGTCGATCTTCTTTGTCGCCATGTTGCTGGCGGTGGGCCTGATCGCCACCGGGCGAGTAAAGACGACTTTCATGCCCGAGGTCGAGGGCGACTTCATGGTCGCCAACATCTCGCTGCCCCAAACCACCCCCTTTTCGCGCATGGAGCAGGTCGCCGAACAGCTCGACGCCGCGCGCCGTGCGCTCGAGGCCGAAACGGCCGGGAACGCAGTCGAGGACCCCAACACCGGGCAGCAATCGCGCGGTGTCATCCGCTCCTGGAGCCAATCGATCGAAGAAAACCAGATTCAGGCATGGGTTGGGCTGACGCCGCCGGAGACCCGCCCGCGGCTGCGCTCGAAACAGGTTACCGCGCGGCTTGAGGAATTGCTGGGCGAGGTGCCTGACGCCGACGAGATCAGCTTCTCGCTTTCTGGCAACGGACCGCCGCGCATCGAAATGGCGCTGATCAGCGACAACAAGGCTGACCTCGAAGCGTCGGTTGAATTCCTCAAGGCGCGCCTGCTGCAGTTCGGCGATGTCTCCAGCGTGCGCGACAGCCAGGACGCCGCGATCGAGGAATTGCGCTTCCATCTGCTGCCAGGCGCAGAGCAATTGGGGGTTTCGCTGAGCGATCTGGCCCGGCAAGTTCGTCAGGCCTATTTCGGCGACGAAGTACAGCGCCTCCCGCGCGACGGCGACGACGTGCGCGTCTATGTGCGGTATCCGCGCGACGATCGGCGCACGCTCGAAAGCCTCAGCGGCTTCCGCGTGCGCACCAATGACGGGCGCGAAGTGCCGCTGGCGGCGATCGCCACCTGGGAGTTCGCACCCGGCGTCACCGGGCTTGACCGGCGCCAGCGCATGAGCTCGATCCTGGTCACCGCCGATCTGGTCAATGCCGAAGCCCGCAACCAAATCATGCGCACACTCGACAATTCGTTCTGGCCAGCCTTCGAGGCGCGCTTCGCAAGCGTTTCGCGGCGCGCCATCGGCGAAGCCGAAGGGCAGCAGGAATTCGTTGTCAATTTCTTGATCCTGCTGGCGCTGGCCTTCTGCGCCATCTACTTCCTGCTGGCGGTGGTGTTCCGCTCATACGCGCAACCGGTGATGATCTTGTTTTCGGTGCTGTTTGCGGTGTTTGGCTCGGTCATGGGGCACATGGCGTTCGGCATTAGCTTCGGCCTGTTCTCCGGACTTGGCGTGGTCGCCGCCATCGGCGTGGCCGTCAACGACAATGTCGTGCTGACCGATCGCTGCAATCAGATCCGCGGCTTCTTCGCCTTGCGTCCCAAGCGCGAGGGCGCGCCTATGCCCGCGGAGGAGAAGGGCTGGGAAGTGCATGAGTTCGACATCGGCGAAGGAAAGCGTTTCGAATATGTGGCGCTTGCCCCCGACCTGGAGATGCACGAAGAAATGATAGCGGAAGCGGTTCAGGCCGGCTTCGAGAAGGGCCCGATCGAATTGCGCTCCGCCTTGAACGTGGGCAAGGACGCTGGCGAGCACCACGAAATGGCCGAGGAACTCGAGAAACTCGGCTTCCAGATCATGCGCGTGCGCGCCGAACGTGGCATCGTCGAGGCTTCGATTTCGCGGTTCCGCCAAATCTTCCTGACCTCGGTCACGGAATTCATCGGCATGTCCCCGATGATGCTGGAGAACGCCGCCATCGTGCAATTCCTGAAGCCGATGGCGCTCTCGCTCGCCTTCGGGGTGCTATTGTGCATGCCGGCGACCTTGATCCTGACGCCTGCCTTCTACATGATCGGCATCGACATCAAGCGCGTAGCGGGCGGCGCTTTCCGCGGAACTGGGCGGTTGTTCGGCTTCTATTCCCGCCTCTACGGGCGCCGCGAGCGCCCCGCTGCGGCGGAATAGAAGCGCACTAGAGCACAATAAGAAGACCTACATTCATGGAGGGAAGACAGACATGATGACCATTACCCGCCGCGCCTGGGGCGCGTCCTCGCTTGCGTTGCTGGCAGGGTGCGCGACGCAAAGCCAGTCTGCCGCCGAAGCCCCCGCGGCAGCAGCGCGTCCACCCGCCGCGATCGGCGCTTTCGGCATTGACCTCACCGCGCGCGACATGAGCGTGAAGCCGGGCGAAAATTTCTTCCGCTACGCCAATGGAACCTGGCTTGCGAACACGCCGATCCCGGCCGACCGCACGCGCTGGGGCGCCTTCGATATGCTGCGCGAGAAATCCGACGCCGACGTGCGCACGATCATCGAGGAAGTGGCGCTCGCGGGCGGCGCAGCGGGTTCGATCCAGCAGAAGATCGCCGACTTCTACAATTCCTATCTNNCGCCCCGATCCAGCCAGAACTCGACCAGATCGCGGCCCTGCGCACGCACGAACAAACCATGCGGCTTATCTCTACGCCCGGCATCGCGGTCAATTCTCCAATCGCGGCGTTTGTCGGCCTCGATGACCGCAACCCGGACCGCTACATCGTCAACATGACCCACGCGGGCCTTGGCCTGCCCGAGCGCGAATTCTATCGCCGCGCAGACGGTCAATTCTCGCAAATCCGCGCCGCTTATGTCGCCCACATCGCGCGCATGCTGTCGCTCGCGGGCGTGAGCGGCGCGGCGGGCAAGGCGCGCCGCGTCATGGCGCTCGAAACGGCCATCGCCGAGCGGCACTGGCCGATCGCCGACCGCCGCGACCGCGACCGCACCTATAAT
>DPWD01000001.1 GCA_003526465.1 Hyphomonadaceae bacterium | reverse complement strand
CGGGACGGTGCGCTCTTTCTGGCGGGCGCGGGCGCAGCGGCCGGTTTGGCCGCCGGCTTTGCGAGGGCGGATTTCTTTTCGGACAAGGGGTTCCTTATGCCTCCGGAGCGGCCTCGCCTTCGGCTGCCGGAGCGCGCGCGGCGGCGCGTTCGGTCATCTTCTTGCCGGGCTGGGCCTTATTGGGGTTGGTGCGGGTCTGGCGCTTGAACACGCCGGCCTGATCGAGAAACCGCGCTACGCGGTCGGTAGGCAGGGCGCCTTTCTTCATCCAATCCTGTATTCGATCGAGCTTCAGCAGGACCCGGTTCGGGTCGTCGGACTTGAGGATAGGGTTATAGGTCCCGACCTTCTCTATGAATCGCCCGTCGCGCGGATTGCGGCTGTCGGCTACCACTATTGAGTAGAAGGGGCGCTTCTTAGCGCCGCCGCGGGCAAGACGAATTTTCAAAGACATTTCAATACTTCTCCTGTGAACATTAACCTTTTTTTTCAGTTCCGGGAAGCCCCGGAAGGCTCCCGCTGGGCAGTCCTGGCAGTTGGCCTCCGCCGGGCAATGGCCGGCCGGCCCCCAATTGCCTGAGCGCTTCGGGGGACGGCCCCCCAAAGCCAGGCATTCCCGCGAAGGGCATTTTGCCCTTACCCATAGCCTTGGCCATGTCGGCCATGCCGCGGTGCATCTTGATCAGGCGGTTGACTACAACCACCTCCACGCCCGCGCCCTTGGCGATGCGGGCGCGGCGGCGGCCGTTGATTAAGTCGGGCTTGGCGCGCTCGGCCTTGGTCATAGAGCGGATGACGCCGATCTGGCGGCGCAGCTGGCGGTCATCGAGATCGGCCGCGCCCAGCTGCTTCTGGATTTTCTGGGCGCCGGGCAGCATGCCCATGACGCCTTTCAGGCCGCCGATCTGGATCAGTTGTCCAAGTTGTTTTTCCATGTCGTCGAAATCGAAGCGGCCCTTGGCCATCTTCCGCGCCAGTTTCTCGGCCTCGTCGCGGTCGACCTGCTCGACGGCCTTTTCCACCAAGCCGACAATGTCACCCTGGCCCAGGATGCGCCCGGCGATGCGGCGCGCGTCGAACACTTCCAGCGCATCGGGACGTTCGCCCGCGCCTAGGAACTTGATCGGCAGGCCTGTGACTGCGCGCATCGAAAGCGCCGCGCCGCCACGTCCGTCGCCGTCGGTGCGGGTGAGCACGAGGCCGGTAAGCGGCAGCCGCTCATGGAAGCGCCGCGCGGTTTCAACGGCATCCTGGCCGGTGAGGCTGTCGGCGACCAGCAGCACTTCGCCAGGCTTGGCGATGCGGGCGATCTCAGCCGCCTCGAACATCATCTCTTCATCGATCGAAGTGCGCCCAGCGGTGTCGAGGATGAGCACGTCATGGCCGCCCAGGCGGGCCGCGGTGAGCGCGCGTTTGGCAATTTCCGCTGGCGGCTGACCGGCCACGATCGGCAGCACATCGACGCCGATGGATTTGCCCAGCGTTGAAAGCTGCTCCATCGCGGCTGGCCGGCGTACGTCGAGCGAAGCCATCATGACGCGACGGCGGTCGGTCTTGGTGAGGCGCAGCGCCAGTTTGGCGGAGGTGGTGGTTTTGCCCGAGCCCTGCAGCCCCGCCATCATGATGACGTTTGGCGGCTCGCCCTCGATGCGCAACCCTTCGGCCGGAGCATCGCCGCCCAGCACGTCCACGAGCGCATCATGGACGATCTTGATGACTTGCTGGCCAGGCTTCACCGATTTGACAACGGCTTCGCCAATTGCCTCGGTTTTCACCTTGGCGATGAAGTCCTTGACCACCGGCAGGGCGACATCGGCTTCAAGCAGCGCCACGCGCACTTCGCGCAGCGCCGCATCGACGTCGCCCTCGCTGAGCGCGCCGCGTCCGGTGAGCTTGTCGAACACGCCTGACAGGCGATCGGTTAAGGCCTCGAACATTCCATCTCCAGACTCCTCCCCCGCAAGCGGGGGAGGTGGCGAGCGAAGCGAGCCGGAGGGGGCAAGTGCGCGAGCCCGCCCCCACAGTCAGCTTCGCTGGCAGCTCCCCCGCAAACGGGGGAGCAAGCTCCAAAACATCAACGCCCCGCCGGACGATCACGTCGGGCGGGGTGCTTCGCCAGCCCCCAAAGCGGAAACTCCGCCTCTGTGCCAGTCAAAGCGCGAAGCTGAGCTTGGCGCGTTGTGGGGGTTTAGTGCGCTGACGCGCGCGGGTCAAACGCCAGTTCGCAACTGCGAGGCAGGGCGATCGCCGGTATTGCGCACGGACCGTCGCGATTTCGCGGGCTCGTGGAAATAGTCTTTCCGCGAATGCCGCCCAGCAAGCGCCTCCAGGTAAAGTTTGCTAAACTTGGCCATGAGTTGAAATTTCCGGCGTCGGACTGCGTGTTCGCAGGTGCGAAATTTCTGAATTGCGCGCAACCAAGCAACGTTTCGCTTGACGCACATGCCTCAACAGAGCTGGATTGCGGCCAACTTGCGGCCAAACGTGTCGCAAGTTGGGTGTGGGCCCCAATTTAGAAATTTGTTCCAAGGGAGACGTCGTATGGCGAAGTCGAAAATGCGCGCGCGTTGGCAATTGGCTGCTTCCGCGCTGGCGCTAAGCATCGGTGCAAGCCTTGGGCTTGCAAGTCCGGCGAGCGCGTTGGTGCCTAACGACACCGTCGGCGCTGGCGGCGGCGTTGACGTCGACAATGAATGGGCCGGCGTCGCCCAAATGTGGAACCGGCGGCTTAACGCAAACGGCGGCGTGAGCAACTTCGTCTGCACCGCGCAGCTGATCAACCCGCGCACCGTAATCCTGGCGCAGCACTGCACGGCCGGCGTCACCGACGAGCGCTATACCCCCGGCGATGGCAGCCATATGGGGTTCAGCTTCAATCCGCTGGATAGCCTCACCGGCTTCGATTTGTGGCGGCGCAACTTCGTTCCAGGCGGCCCGATTCAAAATCCGTTCACGGGGACCTGGCGCAGCAACGCCGCCATCGGCTTCTACAATGCGTTGCAGGTCAATTCGGTATTCAACGTCACCGAGCCTTTCCCGGGCGGCGACATCATGACCGCCACCCTCGACATCCCCGTCATCGGATTGCCGACCTACGGCATGCTGTTCTCGCCGTTGAGCGGACCGACGCACGCCGCTGTGGTTGGTCATGGGGCGACTGGCGACGGCACCAACGGGCCGTTCATCGGCCTCGACTTCAAGCGCCGCGCCGGCGAGAACATGATCGATGGCCTGTTCTCGCAAAACGATTATGTGGCGGGCGTATTCAATGTGCCAGGCGCAGCTTTTACCGATCTCAACAACAATCCAACGGTCGAATCCGCGCAACTCTTGTACCACATCGACATGGATCGCGAGAACCGCAACGCCAATGATTGCGTTCGCGGCGAGTTCTTCGGAACCGGCAATGGCAACGACATCGTCTGCAATACCGGACCGTTCGGCGGCTTCCAGCCGGTCACCTGGGATGGCACCTCTGGGATACTGACAGGCGATCACATCGACTGGTTCCCCGGCGACGCATTGCCCAACGAAGCAAGCACCGCGGGCGGAGATTCCGGCTCGGCGTTGTTCGCCGATCAGATCTACGAGCGTCCGCTGGTCACAGGCGTGCTCTCGGGTGGCTGGGTCTCGGGCTTCTTCGATCCCGCCGGGGGCTATGGCAGCGAGTCGTACTACAATCCGCTGTTCCTGTTTCGCGACTGGCTGGTCGCCAACAATCCGTACGTCTACGCGGAATCTCGCGGCGGCAACGGCAATTGGAGCGATCCGCGCCATTGGGAACAGACGATGGATCCCAATTATTTCTATATCGACCAGCACGGGCGGGTCCAAAACGGGCTGCCGCGGGCCGGCGAGCCGGGCTATTTCGCCGATGCTCCGAAATGGGGAACGGTGTTCGACCAGGAGATTCCGACTGACGTTGAAGGCGACACGGGGCCGAACGAGCTGACGCCGCAAGCTGCTGCCGCGCCGACCGCGGCAGGGGAGCTGCATCAGGTCAATTTCGTTGGTGAATACCGTGACGCTGCTGACGAAACGGAAGGGCCGGCGCTGGGCGAGCAGGGCCGCCGCGACCGTGGCGTCACCGCGGGCGTCGGCAGCCCCACTGGGCCAGGTTCGCGCTTGTTTGTGCCGAACAACAGCTTTGGCGCGTTTGGGACATGGGATGGCGATGAAGACGGCATTGCCCGCTTCTTCGACATCACCCTGGATCGCGGCGGCACGACGCGCGTCGATATGAATGTCGAAATCGACAAGCTCTCGATCACCGGCAACGGCGCGCGTCTCGACGTGCTCGCTGGCCGCCAGCTCAACACGCTGATCGCGCTCGAGCAGCATCGCGGCGCCGCCAACGTCGATGGCGCGCTCAATGCGCGGGAATATATGTTGTGGGGCGGCTTCCTGACCGGGCGCGGCGCCATCACCACGCAAACGCTGTTCAACGTCAACGGCGTGCTTTCAGCCGGCGGGCTCGACAGCGTCGGGACGATGACGATTAACGGCGACTACGTGCAGACCACATTCGGCGACATGGTGGTCAATGTTCGCCGCCAGGGCGGTGTGATCACCAATGACTTCCTGATGGTGAACGGTGGCGCAAGCTTGGCCGGCGATGTCTATGTCGCGCCGGTCAACAGCCAGAGCCGCGCGCGCTTTGGCGACATCTACACGGTGCTTCACGGCACGACCGTGGTCGGCAATTTCGACGATGTGGAATTGATCGGCGCCGGCCACTCCCTATTCGCGGAAAGCGTTGTCCGTGCGGGCGGCAATGTCGACGTGGTAGTGCAGGCGCGCCGTCTTGGCCACCATTTCGCGGGAACAACCTTCCAGTCGCTCGGTCAGGCGCTCGATACGCTGCGTTGGGGAGGCAATTTCACCAACTTCCAGGGTTTGTTCGACGTGGTCGACAGCGCGTCGTTGCCGGCCTTCGACGGCATGATGTTCCGACTAACGCCGGCGAATGCGTTCGAAACCGTGCCGCTGGCGGTGCGCTATTCGCAAGGCTTCACCCAGGGCCTCGACATGCGCACGGCCGAACTGCGCGCTGGCGTTCGCGGCTTGAGCGACCAGAGCGTGGCCCGCGGTATGAGCATCGTTGGCGCGGGCGCAACTGGCGCCGACGGGTTCACTCCCGGCGCGGGCCGCGCTCCGACCAACGAACGACTTGGCTTCTTCATCACCGGCCAGGGCAATTTCACCTCGGTGGGCGACGAGGCCTATGAAGGGGACCGCTACAATCCCACCCACATGACCGCGTTCAGCACCTCCGACATGACCGCTGGCGTCGATTATCGCGTCAACGAGCACATGGCGGTTGGCGTTGCGACCACGTTGTCTCGTTATCTCACACGCGACACCGAAACCGGCGTGACCCCGATGGATCACACGGGCTACGGCGCCATGCTCTATGGCACGGCGTGGGACGATGCCTGGAACCTCGACGCCTATGTCGGCGTTGCCCGCCACGAATACGAAATGGCGCGCGTTCCGGGTCAGGATTGGCGCAACGACATCGACGCCGCGCCAGGTGCCGTGCAATCGCTGGCGGGCGTGCGGGCCGGCTATTCGTTCGAGCCGATCAGCGGATTGCGGATCGGGCCAACCGTGGGGCTTGCCTATTCGAGCCTCGAACTCGACGGCTATCGCGAGTTCGGCGCCGAAGACTTCGCGCTGGAAGTTGCGGGCCGCACGGTCGATTCTCTCACCGCGGAAACCGCGCTGCAGTTCAACTACATGCCGGTCAACGAAGCGGGGCGTGCGCCTTTTGCCGCCTACGGCCGCGTCGGCTACGTCACCGAACTGGGCGACGATGTCGATTTCGTCAGCGCGCACTTCATCGGCGCGCCGGACGTCGGTTTCGGCGTTTCACAGATGCTCGACCGCGAGTGGATCGCGGCCAGCACCGGCTTCTCGTACAAGATGAACGAGAACTTCCAGGCCTTCCTGCAAGCCTCAACCGACAGCGGCCGGGGCGAACTCTCCAACACCGCCGTGCAAGCGGGCTTCACCTTCGATTTCTGAAGCAAGCGAAAATAGCCAAACTGTGGGCGGGCCTCCGGGCCCGCCCTTTTTCTTGGACCGCCAGCGTCCTCGCCGGCGCGCGGTGCTGCAAACGCGCCGCCACCAGCGCGGTAGCAATCGCCGACGCCGGCGAGGAAGCCGGCGGTCCAAGAAGTTTTGATTCAGGCCCTCAACCGCCGCGCCACTTCTTCCCCAAGCGCCAGCGACGCGGTGAGCCCCGGGCTTTCGATGCCGAACAGGCACAACAATTTGCCAAGCCCGTGAACGCCAGCATCGGCGAGCACGAAATCGGGTTGCGCTTCGCCCGGCCCGTGAATCTTGGGACGGATGCCGGCATAGTCTGGAACCAGCGCGCCATCGGGCAGGCCGGGCCAGAAGCGACGGATCGTTTCGTAGAAACTCGCGGCGCGCTCGGGATCGACGCGGTAGTCTTCTTGTTCAACCCATTCGAGATCGGGGCCGAAGCGGGCGGCGCCGCCGAGGTCGCGGCGATAATGTGTGCCCAGCGCGCCCGGAATGGGCAGCGGGTAGATCAGCCTGCGGAATGGCGCCTTCACGCCAAAGAGCGTGAAATAACTGCCCTTGCCAAGATGCTGTTTGGGGACGGCCGAGAGCGGCATTCCTTCAATCGTGTGTGCACAGGCTTGCGCACCGAGCCCCGCGGCGACGATCAAACGCGTGGCGGTGATCGTTGTGGGATCGGCCCCGCCCACTGAAATGGCGAACCCTTCCGGAAGCGGGCGCGCGCCGAGGAAGGGCGAGTTCAACACGATCGCGCCCCCGCGCGCTTCGATCTCGCCGGCGAGCGCATCCATGTAGCCATGCGCGTCCATCACCCCGCTCTCGGAGAAATGCAGCGCCGCGAGCGCATTGAGTTCAGGTTCGAGCGCGCGCGCTTCGGCGCCGCTCAGGCGCGTCATGCCCTCGACACCGTTGGCCTCCGCTTGCAGTGCGATTTGTTCCAGGCCCGCCAGTTCCTTTGCATCGGTGGCGACGAGCAGCTTGGCGCACTTGTCGTGGGCGACATTGTGCGCATCGAGGAACGCGTAGAGCGCGCGCCGGCCCTCAACGCACGCGCGCGCCTTGAGCGAACCGGTGCGATAATAGAAGCCGGCGTGAATGACCTCGGAGTTGCGCGAGGAAACGCCGGCGCCAATGCGCCCCTCCCGCTCCAACACGGCGACGCTGAGCCCGCGCTTGGCCAGCGCGTAGCCGCAGGCGAGCCCAACAGCCCCAGCGCCCACGATGATCGCGTCGAAATCGCTCATGCTTCGAGCTTCAACCCAAAACCAGGAAAGAGGGGGTTACGCCGCCCAGCCCCTTGCGCAAGCTGGGCAGAAGCCAATATTGATGCAGTGGTGGAATAGACGCGATCTATGGATAACCGAATCCCCGCCTCTTCCATGCCAACCCTGCGCCAGCTGCAGTTCCTGACCGCGCTGCGCGCTCAGGGCAGTTTCGTCGCCGCCGCGGATGCGGTGGGGGTGACCCAGCCGACGCTCTCGGCCGGTATCAAGGAATTGGAGATCACGCTCGGCACGGTGCTGGTGGAGCGCGGACGCACGGGCGCGGTGCTCACCCCGGCGGGAGAGGAGGTCGCCGAAGGCGCGGCCCGGGCGCTGGGCGAAGTGGAAGAATTGGTGCGCGCCGTGCGGACCGGCGCCGCTCCGTTCAGCGGCCAGTTTCGCCTCGGCGCCATACCAACAATTGCGCCTTACGTGTTGCCGGCGCTGCTGCGCAGACTCAAGCAGGATTATCCCAGCCTGCGCTTGCTCATGCGTGAGGACCTCACCATGCGGCTGGTTGAGGCGCTTCGAACTCGGAATCTGGACGCCGCCATCATAGCCTTGCCCTATGCCGCGCCTGGGATTGCCTTCGAGAGCATCGCCGAGGACGAGTTCTTCTTGGTTTGCCCCGAGGGTCACGTCTTGGCCGCGCGCAATGACCTCGCGCCCGAGCACCTCAAGGGCGAGGACGTGCTGCTGCTGGAGGACGGCCATTGTCTGCGCGAGCACGCGCTTTCGCTGTGTCAACTCAGCCCCGGGAGACGCAATAGCGATGTCGGCGCGACCAGCTTGCAGACTTTGGTGCATATGGTCGAAGGCGGCATGGGCGTGACCCTGCTGCCAAAGCTTGCCGCCGACGCTGGCGCAGCCGCGGGAGCGCGTGTCGCCCTGCGCCCGTTTGCCCGCCCCGCCATCGGCCGCTCCATTGGCGTGGCCTGGCGCGAGGGCTCGCCGCGCGAAGGCGAAGCGCGGTTGTTGGCCGAGATGTTGCGAAAGCTGTTGGTGGCCTAGCGCGGCTGGGACAGCTGCTTGGCCAGGTAGGGCAAGCGCACAATGAACCAGAGCGCGGCCCACATATTGCCCAGCACGAACACGGGCGCGGCCCAGAACGCAGCAGCGATCCAGGAGCGCTCGACCACGAACACCAAGGTCGCGAACAGGATGAACCCGACCAGCAGATCGGCCAAGGTCGCTATCCCCCACGGTAACGTCAGCAGCACGTTGAGCTGATCCATGAACGCGCCGTGAAGGTCCTGCTTGGCGAATGCGGCCCACAGCATCAGCCCCAGCAGCGCCAAGGCGCAGACCCCGATCACCGCACGCATCACGTTCATCGCATCACCCTTGGCTGGGAGCATGGGCTGGTGCGGCAGACAAAATCAAGCGGTGGGCGGTTATCTTTCCGCTTTGTGCCGGGCGCGCGTGCGGCTAAGGGCAGACCCCATGTTCCAGCGATACTTCACCTTGATTGTCCTCGTAGCCATGGCGCTCGGCGTGCTTGTCGGTTGGCGTCTGCATGAGACCCAGCCGGAAGCCAGGTGGGTGGAGGTCGCTGGTTATTTCCAGATCGTCACCGATATTTTTCTGCGGCTGATCAAAATGATCATCGCGCCCTTGGTGTTTTCCACCCTGATCGTCGGCATCGCGCATATGGGCGGCACCGGTGCGCTCGGGCGCGTGGGCGTGCGCACGCTGTTTTGGTTCATCCTGGCATCCATCGTGTCGCTGTGCCTCGGGCTGGCGATGGTGCACCTGCTGCAGCCGGGTGTCGGCCTCGACCTGCCGTTGCCTCCAGAGAACGCCGAGAGCGGCATCGCCGCGGCGTCGGTGAACCTGAAGGATTTCATCACCCATCTGGTGCCGAAATCGATCTTCGAGGCGATGGCCAATAACGAGATCCTGCAGATCGTGGTGTTCTCGGCGTTTTTCGGTGTCGCGCTCGCGGCCATGGGCGAGCAGGCCAAGCCAGTGGTCGACATGGCAGAGCGCGTCTCGCACGTCATGCTGCGGGTGACCGGCTATGTGATGATGTTCGCGCCGTTCGCGGTATTCGCCGCCATCGCCTCGACCGTCACCAAGTACGGACTCGAAGTGCTTGGCACCTACGTCAATTTCATCGGCGGCTTCTATCTCGCGCTGCTGATCCTCTGGGTCGTGCTGCTTGTGGCGGGGTTGCTGTTCGTGGGGCCGCGTGCGTTCTCGCTCGTCGGTTTCATCCGCGAACCGGTGCTGCTGGCGTTTTCGACCGCAAGTTCGGAGGCAGCCTATCCCAAGACGTTCGAGCAATTGCAGCGCTTCGGCGCCTCGCGCCGCATCGCCGGCTTTGTGCTGCCGCTCGGCTATTCGTT
>DPWD01000187.1 GCA_003526465.1 Hyphomonadaceae bacterium | reverse complement strand
ATGCAAATCGAGAACCGCTCTAAAGCGCCGCAGCGATGGCTTTGGCCAGCGACTCCAATTCGGCGGCGTCTGCCTTGTTCCCGTGCCCGTGGCCAGCGAGTTGCACGCCCTCGTAGCGCGGAATGACGTGGAAATGCAGGTGGAAGACGGTCTGCCCGGCGGGGGCGCCGTTGAACTGCATGATCTGAACGCCATCGGGCTTCAGCGCTTTCTCCACCGCGATCGCCACGCGCTGAACGCGCTCCAAATAGGGGCCAATCTTCTCGCGCGGCAGATCGAGGAAATTACGCGCCGTGACGCCTTTCGGCACGACCAAAGTATGCCCGCGCGATTGCGGGAAAATGTCCATGAACGCAAGCGCGACATCGTCCTCGGACACTTTCGCGCACGGGATTTCCCCGCGCAGCATTTTCGCGAACAGGTTGTTGGGATCGTAGCTTCCGTGCAGGCTCATGCGGACTCCGAAACTTAAGCGATCCCTCTTAGGCCTTTTGCCTTAACGAGGTTCAAGAGTTTCAACGAGGGCCCATCGGGTTTCTTCTCGCCACGCTCCCATTTGCTCACCGCGTCCTTACGCACATTCAGATAGTGTGCGAAGACGGGCTGAGACACCTGTTCGCGTTGGCGCAGTGCACGAATCTCATCGGGCCTCATGGGCGCCACCGGCGTGAGGCACAGCGCATCGAACTCACGCATGGTGGCCTGCTCCATAACACCGGCGGCATGGAGGCCGGCGGCAGTCCTGTGCACGCTCGCCAGGATAGCGCTGGGCTTACGCTTGGGTGTTTTCTTCGTCTTCATCGGCTTCCACTACTTCGATCAACTCACCGGCTTTGCAAGCAGCTAAGATCTGGCTTGCTGTGTAGCCAAGCATTTCATCGGCCAGCTTCTTGAGCGCCTTCAACTCTTTCGCCGATATGTTCGCGCGTTCACTCTTCGCGAACCCGTACACGAAAAACGAATGTCGCCCCGTTCGGAAAAGGAGGATCGTGCGGAAACCTCCCGACTTGCCCGAGCCTTGTCGCGCAACGCGCCGCTTGAACACGCCGCCGCCGAGATCGGCGTCGAATCTGCCTGAGGCGATGTCAGCAGCGGCATGCAGCAGCGCACCTGCGCTCAACCCGTTCTTTCGCGCGAACCGAGCGAATTCCTTGGTCTGGTAGACGCTCATGGCTCGTCAATGCCCGCGCGATGTATAGCTCTAAGGACTATATGTCAAGCTCCCGAAATTCCGATTGCACTGCTTTGGTTGTTGAACGGGTCGTACTTCGAGCCATCCCCCTCACGCCGGCGATTGCAGATTGCGCACCATGCGCAGGAGCGTGGCGCGGGGGATGAATTTGCCGAAGCCGGCGATGAATTTGTTCGGCAGGCCGGTCACCACCACGCGCTGGTTGCGTTTCCAGCCCTCATAACCCATGCGCGCCACCGGGGCCGACGCCATCGCCGCGCCGGCGTTCTTGGCGAGCCGTGTCTTGCCAGTGCCGGCGCGCTCGCGAAACTTCGACACCGTGGGGCCAGGGCACAAGCAACTCACATGCACGCCCGCGCCGCGCGCCTCTTCCCAGAGCGCTTCCGAGAACGAGAGCACATAAGCTTTCGAGGCGTAGTAATTCGCCATCAGAGGCCCCGGCTGGAACGCCGCGGTCGAGGCGACGTTGAGCACCCCGCCGCGCTTGTTCGCGAGCATGCGGTCCCAATAGAGGTAGGTAAGCTCCACCAGCGCGCGCACGTTCAGATCGATCATGCCGAGTTGGGTGGGGAGGTCGGAGGAAGTGAGCGCGCCGGCATGGCCGTAGCCGGCATTGTTGACGACGACATCGACCTCGAGCCCGTTGCCTTTGATCGCGTTCGCGAGCGCCGAACCGCCGCCAATCGCGCCAAGGTCTTGAGCAACGACATGCGCCTTGACGCCATGCGCTTGCGCAAGTCGAGCGGCCACCTCCTGGAGCGCGCCCTCGCTGCGGGCGCTCAGGATGAGGTCGTAGCCGTCGCGGGCGAAGCACTCGGCGAGGTCCACGCCAATGCCGGCCGAGGCGCCGGTCACCAGCGCAGTCTGTCCTTGTCCTGGTTTGGTCCGCGCCATTCTCCGCTCCCATCGCTTTGCGCGACGATAGGCGCGCCGCGCGGGGCTTCCAACCCGGAACCTTTGCCGTGCTAGTCTTCCGCGATGAGCGCCGACGAATTCCGCCTTAACCCCGACGAAAAGCCGTTCGATCCCCCCGATGGGCTCAAGCCCAAGGCCGACAAGCCGCGCGATGCGGCGACACTCATACTGGTGCGCGGCGGGCGCGAGGTGATGATGGGCCAACGCGCGAAAGGGCACGTCTTCATGCCCGACAAGTGGGTTTTCCCTGGCGGCAGGGTCGATCCCGGCGATTCCAAGCTGCCGGCTGCCGCCGAGCTGACGCCCCAAACCGAGGCGCTGTTGAAACTAGGCGGAGCGGTGCGCAGGCCGCCGCGCGCCTTCGCCCTGGCCGCCGTTCGCGAGACCCGGGAGGAGGCGGGGTTGATGCTTGGCGGCCTGGAGGGGCCCGACTTGTCCAAACTCGCCTTCGTATGCCGGGCGATCACGCCTCCCTACCGTCCCCGTCGTTTCGACGCCCGCTTCTTTCTTGCGGATTCCGAGGCGGTCCTGGCCGACGACCGGCCTGAAGCGGGAGAGGAATTGCTCCACACGCGCTGGTTTCCCCTGGAGGAGGCCGAAGCGCTAGATTTGCCTTCCATCACCCGGTTCGTGCTGAAGGAGGTGCGGGCCAGACTTTCAGGCGAGCCGCTCGACCCGCCGTTTCTGCGCTGGCGGCGCGGGGCGCACTCCATGGAGCGGCTGAAGGTAGGATAGACGGACCGCGGGTCTCAAGACCCGCGCTGAGTTTGCGGCGCCACGCGCGTCTGGAGACGCGCGGTCCGGGTTGACTTATGCGCCGCCGCCCCTATTTTCCCGCGCTTCCTTGAACCCCGAGTAATTCCGAGCCCGTCATGGCCAAGCCGACTGTCATCAAAATCCGCCTCAATTCCTCGGCGGACACGGGCTATTTCTACGTCACCAAGAAAAACCCGCGCACCAAGACCGAAAAGCTCAAGTTCAAGAAATACGATCCGATCGCGCGCAAGCACGTCGAGTTCAAGGAAACCAAGATCAA
>DPWD01000073.1 GCA_003526465.1 Hyphomonadaceae bacterium | reverse complement strand
CAGCGGCGAGCGCCGGTAGAGCGCGACCGCGGCATCCAATGCGCCAAGCCTTACCACGCGGCGGAGCGACGCCCTTGCCCGGACCGCCACAGCATTCATCGCGCGCAGCGGCGCGGTGATCCGCCATGAGTGCGACCCATGCAGCACGGCGAGCTCACGCCGCAGACGGATGTTCTGATTGAGCGCCTCCGCTAGGCGCAGCGCGGTCTTGGCGTGCTCGGCGCGTAGGGTCTCAACCTCCTCCCAGAGGTCTTCACTCGATTGTTGGCGCTGCTCCAGATCGTTCACTGCCAGCCCGCCGCTGCGCTGCCAAGCGCGCAAACTAGGACGCGCCCCCGCGCCCGGGAGCACGCTTCGCTTCCGAAGCTGCGGCCTGGGCCCCAACTCACCCGATCCGAGAATCTCGCCATCAGGGTGATTTCTTAATGAACACCAACCCGGGGGCGATGGTCATGAACTCGATCGGATGCGCTTCGATGCGGCCGCCTCCGACACCGATGTCGGCGCGCGCAACATGGTCGGTCAAACACTTGACGTAACCCGCGACCCCCGCTTCGTGGGAGGCAAAGCCCCCATGCCCATTCGTTCCCGGCGCCGCTTTGTACGCCATGCCGTCGGGCCAATCCTTCATGTAGGCCGTGCCCCAATCCTCAATCACATAAATCCCGCCTGGCGCCAGGCGCTCCGGGAATAAGTGTTCGAACGAAGTCCGCACACCGGCGCCGGTGTGGCTGGCGTCGTCGATGATGATGTCGAAGACCCCGACCCCGGTTTCGGCTTCGATCCGCTGGAATATTCCGAGATCGCCAACATCGCCCACGAAAGTGTGGATGCGTGACGATTCGGGTATCGCCACCGGGTTGAGGTCGACGCCAAATATCTGGCCGTAAGTGAAATAGTCCCTCCACATCTGCAGCGAGCCGCCGCGGTGGATGCCCAGTTCCAGCAAATTGACCGCGCGGTGGCGATGCGGGGAGAAGAACGATTCGTAATAAGCTAGGTAGTTGGCGCCCTTGTCGGTCTGGTAGCCTTCCGCGCTCAATCTATCCATTGGGGTCCCCGCTGCGATGATTTTCTTGATATTTTTGCACGCGCGCGGCAAGGCTGCAACCGATGGTCCCAATACCTTTGGTGCAGAATTGAGCAATCCATGAGCGTGCTTGTCACTGGCGGCGCAGGCTTCATCGGGGCGCATATGGCGCTGGCGCTGCTCGACCGCGGCGAGAGCGTGGTGGTGCTGGACAATCTGTCGACCGGAGTGCGCGATTGCATCCCCGCGGGCGCGACCTTCGTCGCTGGCGATGTCGGCGATGGCGAACTCCTCAAGGGCGTGTTCGCCGCCCAGCCAATCGATGCGGTGGCCCATTTCGCGGCTTCCACCGTGGTGCCAGACAGCGTCCGCGATCCACTCTCCTATTATCTCAACAAC
Source organism: Hyphomonadaceae bacterium (assembly GCA_003526465.1). Lineage (GTDB taxonomy): Bacteria > Pseudomonadota > Alphaproteobacteria > Caulobacterales > Aquidulcibacteraceae > Vitreimonas. The sequence goes on along the minus strand of DPWD01000073.1, from coordinate 1,718 downwards.
ACCGTGAACACGCGCAACCTGATCGCCGCGGCGGTGCAGGCGCGGGTGCGGCGTTTCGTTTTCTCCTCGACGGCGGCGGTCTATGGCGCGCCCGCCGGCCCCTTGGTCGGCGAAACCGCGCCCACCGATCCGATTTCCCCTTACGGCGCCTCCAAACTGATGAGCGAACGCATCCTGCGCGACGCCGCCGAAGCGCATGGAATGGGCGTCGCCATTCTCCGCTATTTCAATGTGGCCGGCGCCGACCCGCAGACGCGCGCCGGCCAATCGACCCCGCGCGCCACGCATTTGATCAAAGTCTGCGTGGAAGCAGCGCTTGGGCGCCGCGACGGGGTGGACATTTACGGCCAAGACTATCCCACGCCCGACGGCACCGGCGTGCGCGACTATATTCACGTCAGCGACCTGATCGATGCTCACCTCTCCGCCCTCGACAGCTTGCGCGCCGGCGCGCCACAATTGCTGTACAATTGCGGCTACGGACGCGGCCATTCGGTGCGCGAGGTGATCGATGCGGTCAACAGAGTGGCGGGGACTTCGCTGCCGGTGCGCGTGCGTCCGCGCCGGGAGGGCGACGCCGCCAAGGTAGTGGCTGACGCCAGCGCGATCCGCACGGGCCTCGGCTGGACGCCGCGCTTCGACGATTTGGACACCATCGTCCGCCACGCGCTTGCCTGGGAGCGGCGCGCGCCGCCGCTTTAGATGTAGCCAATCTCCTCGAGCGCGACTTTCAGCTTGGCGAACGTGCGGTTGCCCGTCACTTCGAGCAGCGCCGCGCGCGCACGTTTGTTGGCCTCCATTGGATTTTTGAAGACCTCCTCCAACGCGCTGACATATTCCCCGGGTTCGCTCACGTTGGCGACGAGCCAGCCATTGCCCCCGCCCAGAACCTCGGGAACCGCTCCGACGCTGGATGCGACGATAGGAAGGCCGGCGCCCATCGCTTCAAGTATCACATTGGGAAGACCTTCCCACTGCGAGGTGAAGAGGAAACAATCGAACGGCTCGGCGGGCAGGCTCTCCCAGCCATCGAAACCGCCCCGCAGGCGAAGATTGGACGGCGGATCGGGCAGCTTGCCGTCCGACAAGACGCCGGTTCCAAACATGTTGAACTCCACACGCGGCATCTGCTTTGCAATTTCAAACACCAACAACGGCTGCTTTTCAGGGTCTAGCCGCGAGGCCCAGAGCACGCGGCGCGGACCGTTGACCTTCTTGCGCAGCCCGGAATATTTGAAGCTGGCTTCCACAGGATAAGCGATGGGACGGAAGCGCTCGAAGGGCAGTCCAAACGCTCTCGCGCGCTCGCGTGGAACTAATGCGTTGTCGCTCAAGAAAAAATCCACGCCGCTGAGTTCGTTGGCGCTGAGCCAGTATCCCGCGTCCAGGCCGTATTGGTCCCGGCCTACGCCGTACAGCGCGTAGAAAATGCGCCGGCCAGCCCAATCCACGGGGTTGCGCAGCATGCGGGTTCCAACATACGAATTGATCACGTGCAGCACGCGGAACCGTGTTTGCGCCAGCGCCGCAGTTAGCGCCATGGCGCAGTCGTCGGCGCCAAGATGGCCAGTTAGACCGATAGAATCGACAACGGTACTGAGGCACAAATAGTGCGCTGAACTCGGCAGGCGCGACACCCACCCCTCGCGGCGCCCGTCGGTTGCGAGCACAAGGCAGCGCCCGCCGGCTTCAGCGACGGCGCGGGCATGCCAGAGCGC
>DPWD01000164.1 GCA_003526465.1 Hyphomonadaceae bacterium | reverse complement strand
AAATCGAGAACCGCTCTAGCGGCCCCCGCAACGAACCCTATTCCAGCCTCGGAGGGTTGCCAAGCACATCCGGAAAGACGCGCCGCAGGGCCTCGTCGAAGCATCCCTGGTTCACCGCGTTTTGCGCAGCAGACCATTGCGCGCTAGAGGAGTGTGCGGCTGGCCGAGCAATGCAAAACGGCCCGGAGACGCCGGCAGCGCGCGTAGCGCACTCCGCAATGCAGGAATGGGTGGGGCTATGCTCATTGCGTGCCAGGAATGCGGTGCAGCCGTCCAAGACAATGCGAACTCGTGTCCGCAATGCGGCGCCCCGCCCGAGGCCTATTTGGGTCCGCCGAGCCCTTGCGCCGAATGCGGCGCCGCCTTTCGGCCTGGGCACTCCGCATGTCGCGCATGCGGCGCTCCAAGGTCGGTGGCGATGGGCCAGTCGGGGGAGAACAATCAAGCCGCCGCGTATGGGCGACGCCAAGTTCCGGGAGATAGAGGGATGTCAGCGTTTTTGTGGCCAACCAACATAAAGGCGGCGCCCGGTGGGATTGCGCGCCTCGGTCGGGTTTTGCACTGGCTTTTTGTGGCGGTCGCTGCTGCGTTCGCGATCGGCGGCGCGTTCTTTCTTACGCAAGAATACAACCGCGAGTCTGGTTTGGGCATGTTGCTCACCGGTGGCGGTTTCTTTCTGTTTGCGCGCGCGCTTCGTTATATTCTGGCCGGCGAGTGAGAGATGGCAGATGCGCATTGCATGCCAAGAATGCGGCGCATCCATCAGTGAGGCCTAGCGCGAAATATGGCTGCGATGGTCAGTCATGATTCCTAAACATCCACATCCTCGACGAACTTCGCGTTCGCTTGAATATAGTTGAACCTTAGCTCCGCCTTCTTCCCCATCAGCGTTTCGATCAATACTTCGAAATCCGGAGCTCCTTCGTCGCTCAGCACTACGCGCGCCAAGGTGCGCGTCGCGGGATTCATCGTCGTGTCTTTCAAGTCCGCCGGCATCATTTCGCCGAGGCCTTTGAAGCGGGCGATGTCCACTTTCTTGCCCTTGAACTGGCCCGCGAGCAGCGCTTCTTTGTGCGCGTCGTCTCTTGCGTAGACGCTCTCCTTGCCGGCGGTGACGCGGTACAGCGGCGGCATCGCTAGGAACAAGCGCCCCGCCTTGATCAGTTGCGGCATCTGTTTGTGGAAATAGGTGATCAGCAGCGAGGCGATGTGGGCGCCGTCGACATCGGCGTCGGTCATGATGATCACGCGCTCGTAGCGCAGATCGTCGCACTTGAATTTCGCGCCCGATTGCACGCCGAGCGCCAGCGCGAGATCGTTGAGTTCGACGTTGTTGGAAGTCTTCTCCCCGCCGGCCGAGGCCACGTTCAGAATTTTTCCCCGCAGCGGCAAAATCGCCTGCGTCTCGCGATTGCGCGCTTGCTTTGCCGAACCGCCGGCGCTGTCGCCTTCGACCAGAAAAATCTCGGTGTCCTTGGCGTCACCGCGCGCGCAATCGGCGAGCTTGCCGGGGAGGCGCAGTTTCCGCGTCGCGCTCTGGCGCGAGACTTCTTTTTCCTTGCGCCGGCGCAGGCGATCCTCGGCCTGGGTGATGGTCCAATCCAGCAGACGCTGCGCTTCGCCCGTGTTGGCCGCGAGCCAGTGGTCGAACGGATCGCGCACGGCTTGTTCGACGATCTTCGCGGCTTCGGTGGAAACCAGGCGGCCCTTGGTCTGGCCCTCGAATTGCGGTTCGCGGATGAACACGGAAACCAGCGCCGCGCCGGTGTTCATCACGTCTTCCTGCGTGATCAAAGCGGCCTTCTTGTTGTTGCGCAGCTCCGCGTAGGCGCGCAGGCCCTTGGAGAGCGCCGCGCGCAGGCCTGCCTCGTGGAACCCGCCATCGGGCGTGTAGATCGTGTTGCAATAGGAGCGCAAAAATCCGTCAGCTTCGCCGAAGCCGTCGCCAACCCAGGTCACCGCCCATTCGACGCGCCCGTGCGGGCCGTTCTTTTCGCTGCGGCCGGTGAAGGGTTCGGCGACGATCGCGCGCTTGTCTTTCACTAACGCCGCGAGAAAATCCGCGAGGCCATTGGGAAAGTGCAGCACCGCTTCGGCGGGCGTGTCGTCCTTGATCCGCGACGCATCGCACTTCCAGCGGATCTGCACGCCGCGCTGCAGATAAGCCTTCGAGCGCGCCATCTGGAACAGCCGCGCCGGCTTGAACGCCGCGCCCTCGCCGAAGATTTGCGCATCGGGGTGAAACCGCACCGTGGTGCCGCGGCGGTTATGCGCGGGGCCGACTTCCACGAGCTTGCTGGTCGGCGCACCGCGCGAAAACGTCTGCCGGTAAAGCTTGCGGTCGCGCGCGACTTCCACCTCGACGCGATCGGAAAGCGCGTTCACCACCGACACGCCGACCCCGTGCAGGCCGCCCGACGTGTGGTAGACCTTGTCGGAAAATTTCCCGCCCGCGTGCAGCACTGTCATGATGATTTCGAGCGCGGATTTTTTAGGAAATTTCGGGTGCGGATCGACCGGCATGCCGCGGCCATTGTCGGTGACCCGCAAAGTGCCGTCGGCCTCCAGTTCGACATCGATACGGTCGGCAAAGCCCGCCACTGCTTCGTCCATGGAATTGTCGAGCACTTCGGCGAACAGGTGGTGCAGCGCGCGCTCGTCGACGCCGCCTATATACATCCCCGGCCGTTTCCGAACCGGTTCGAGTCCCTCCAGGACCTCGATATCCTTGGCGGTGTAGGCGCCAGCCGCCGCCGGCGGGGCGTCCCCGCCGCCGAACAGGCCCTCGTCCCAAAGATCGTCCTCGCCCACTGGCTCCTGCCGCTTCTGCTGCGCCTTGCTCATGGGGGGCCTCTTAACGGGAGTCGAGGCGTTCTAGGCAACAGGAAGCTGGTTTCGGTGCAGTTAAGGGGTGCGGCCCGCCGGCAAGGACGCCGACGGTCCAAAAATCATTTTTTCTTTTTCTTCTTGATCGCCGAAGCGATCGACCAGACGTGCCCGAACGGGTCGCGCACCATGCCGAAGCGGTCGCCCCAGAATTGGTCGGCCAGCGGCATCACCACTTTGCATCCCGCTTCGGTGGCGCGCGCCCACCATTTGTCGGCATCGTCGACCTGTAGATGGATCGACACCGTGCTGGTCTTGACGCTCGGAGGAGGCACGGTGGCGGGCTCGCCGAATTCCTCGAATTCGTCCGAGAGCATGATCTCGCCGCCATTGATGATGAGGTCGGCGTGCATCAGCCGCTTCTTGTCCTCTGCTTCCATCACCATGCGGGTCTTGGCGTTGAACGCTTTCTTGTAGAACTCGATCGCCTGCTTGGCGCCCTTCACCTTGAGATAGGGCGAGAGCGGCGCGTATTCGTTGGCGCCCAGCTTGGCGCGCTTGGTCGGCATCTTGGGCGGCTTAGGCGCCTTTTTGGCGGCCTTCTTTTCGGCTTTCTTGGCTTTGGCCATCGGGGTCCTCCTTACCAGCGCGAGAGGTGGCGCCGCGAGCGACTGCTGACAAGTCCAAAGCGTCGAAGCGCTCAGAAGGGCCACCAGGAATTGAGCCGGCCTTCGCAGCGATCAAGCTGGCCGGAATAGACATCGTACCAGTTCTGCACGCGCCCGGCTGCGGCCTGCAGTGTTGAATTGCCGCGATAGCTGCCGCGCCGGTAGCCGCCCCGGCCTTCGTGATAGGCGTAATAATGGCTGCGTGCGTCCCGGAACTCGATGCCCAGTTCACGGCGGTTGCCCGCGCAGTACCATGCGACGAAATCGGTGGCGTCGCTGAACTCGTTGCGGTCGAGCCCATCATCGCCGCGCGCGCGTTCGTATTGTTCCCAGGTTTCGTTCAATGCTTGCGCGTAGCCATGCGCGGAGGAAGCGCGGCGGCCGGGGAAGAAGAACAGGAACCGCCCCCGCGGCGGACGCGCGTTGTGGTCGAAGCCGCTCTCCTGGCGGATGATCGCCAGTTGCAGCGCCGGGGGCGCGCCCCAACGGCGCTCGGCCCGCCTCACCGCGCGCCACCAGCCGTCCTGGTTTTCAAACATGGAGCAAGCGTCGCCGGGCTCATTCGGGCGCTCATGGGTGACGCAGGCCGAGAGCGAAGCGGCGGCGGCAAGGAGGAGAGTGCGGCGACGCATTGGCGCGCTTTAGGCTGCTTTGCGGGACAGCTCAACGAGCCTCAGCGTGCGCGCCTGTAGGTGTAGTCAAAAACGCCTGTCCAAGTCGCACCCTGATCGCGGGACACCTCCAACACACGGCGCGTTTCGTCATCGGACGCGCGCGCCATGGTCAGGCGAAACTTGACCAGGGTTCCGTCGCGAAGTGTGACGTCGCCGCCCATGACAATCGGCCAGGCGCCCGGCGCGGACTGGGCAGCGAATTCGCGCACTTGGCCACCCGCGCCGATAAAGAGCTGAACCCAGCCGCTATCCTTTTCAGAATTCTCAAACCAGATTGGTTGCGCCGCGCCTTCGCCAACTGTTCTTTGCTCAAACAACATGGCGCCCGGTGACTGGACCTCCATCCGGCTGCGCCCGATTTCAGCGCCGCTCGCGTCGTGCAAAGTCCAATTGCCAGCGAGGAAATCAAGGGATTGGGGTGCGGTCTGCTGGGCGTGCGCGGGAGTGGCCCATACGGCCAGGGCAAGGCAAACGGCGGAAAGCAACTTCATGCAATGTTCCTCCTGGGGCACGACTCTCCTGGCGGCGTCCTTGCCTGCAAGACCCATTGCGCGTCGTTCGTCACGCGCAGACGCCCCCTCGTCGACAAAAGCGCGTGCCACAATGCGCCCTATGGTCGTTTTGGGATTCCCATGCCCAAGCCTAGCAAGCCAATTGCGGTAGTCGCGCAAATCTGCAGGGCGCGTGCCTGACAGCGCACGCGCTTCAAACCGCGCAGTAGGGGCCGGGAATTGCTCCCCCGACCCCTATGGACCGCCGGCGTCTCGCCGGCACTTCGTTTTCCAGTTGAGCGAAAATGCCGGCGGGGACGCCGGCGGTACATAACCGGCTCACGCCTTGTAGTACATGTCGAACTCCACCGGGTGGGGGTGGGTTTCGAAGCGGTCGAGTTCTTCCTTCTTGAGATCGATGTAAGCGTCGATCAGGTCGTCGCTCATCACCCCGCCCTTCATCAGGAAATCGCGGTCGCGATCGAGCGAAGTCAACGCTTCGCGCAACGAACCGCACACGGTCGGCACATCCTTCAGCTCTTCCGGCGGCAGATCGTAAAGGTTCTTGTCGAGCGGTTCGCCGGGGTGGATCTTCTTCTCGATGCCGTCGAGACCGGCCATGAGCAGCGCCACGAGCGTCAGGTACATGTTGCCCGCAGGATCGGGGAAGCGCACTTCCACGCGCTTGGCCTTCGAGCCGGTGCCGTACGGAATGCGGCAGGAGGCCGAGCGATTGCGCGCGGAATAGGCCAGCAGCACGGGCGCTTCGTAGCCCGGCACCAGACGCTTGTAGGAATTGGTGGTCGAGTTCGAGAACGCGTTGATCGCCTTTGCGTGCTTGATGATGCCGCCGATGTAAAAGAGGCAGGTTTCCGAGAGATCGGCGTAGCGGTCGCCGGCGAACAGATTGGCGCCTTTCTTCCAGATCGATTGGTGCACGTGCATGCCCGAGCCGTTGTCCTTGAAATAAGGCTTGGGCATGAAGGTTGCCGACTTGCCGTAGGACGCGGCGACCTGGTGGATGATGTATTTGTACAAATTCATGTTGTCGGCCATGCGCGTCAAGGTGTCGAACTTGAGGCCAAGTTCGTGCTGGGCGGGGGCGACTTCGTGGTGGTGCTTCTCGGGTTTGAGGCCGAGATCGCCCATCACTTGCAGCATTTCCCCGCGCATGTCCTGCAGTGAGTCAATCGGCGGCACTGGGAAGTAGCCGCCCTTGGGGCCGGGCCGGAAGCCGGAATTGCCGCCTTCATATTGCTTGTTGGTGTTGAACGGCAGTTCGGTCGAATCGAACGAATAGCCGGTGTTGTGCGGATCTGTGGACCAGCGCACGTCGTCGAACACGAAGAACTCGGCCTCGGGGCCGAAATAGGCGGTGTCGCCGGCGCCGGAGGATTTTACGTAGGCCTCGGCCTTCTTGGCAATCGAGCGCGGGCAGCGCGAATAGGGCTGCATCGTGCCGGGCTCGAGAATGTCGCAGAACAGCGCCAGTGTTGTTTGCTGGTAGAACGGATCGATGTGCGCGCCCATGGGATCGGGGCGCATCACCATGTCGCTCTCGTTGATAGCCTTCCAACCATTGATGGAAGAGCCGTCGAACATCTGCCCTTCAGTAAAGGTGTCAGCCTCAATCATGCTGACGTCGAAGGTGACGTGCTGCATCTTGCCGCGCAGGTCGGTGAAGCGGAAATCGACGTATTGTACTTCCTTGTCCTTGATGAGCTTCATCACTTCATCTGACATCGGCGTTTCTCCTGGTTCTCACGGTTGCTTTTACAAAACCCAATTCCGCCATTCCGGGCGGTGATCCCGGAGTGACGGAGTGCGATGCTTGTGCGCGGTGCTTACATCACACGGCCGCCGCGCCGGTCTCCCCCGTGCGGATGCGGATCACGTTTTCGATGTTGAGCACGAAAATCTTGCCGTCGCCGATTTTCCCTGTCTTGGCCGCGCGCTGGATCGCCTCGAGGGCGGCCTCGACCTGGTCGTCGTCGGCCACCACTTCGATTTTGAGCTTGGGCAAAAAATCGACGACGTACTCGGCGCCGCGATAAAGCTCGGTATGGCCTTTCTGGCGGCCGAAGCCCTTGGCTTCGGTGACGGTCATGCCCTGGAGGCCGATTTCCTGCAGCGCTTCCTTTACGTCATCGAGCTTGAACGGCTTGATGATGGC
>DPWD01000188.1 GCA_003526465.1 Hyphomonadaceae bacterium | reverse complement strand
ATGCGGTGGATTTCGCCGTCGAGGCCGATGGCGTAAAGCCGGCCGGAGCCATCCAGCGCGAACGAGACGATCTGGTCGAAATCGCCACCAGTGAGCGCGATTTGTAGATCGCGCTCACTGAAATCGACCGCCGCGCCATCGACGACGCGCAAAGTCCAAAGGTGGCCGCTTGAGAAATCGGAGAAGACGTAATGGCCGTTGAGGCCGCCGGGTCCGCGATACACGTAGCCGCCGGTGACGGCGAACCCCTGGAACGCGCCCGAGCCGTGACCGTACTCAACCAGCGGTGCGACTAAGCTTGGATCGTTCGGCGGGGGATTGGAGAGCGGAGGATAGCCCGTCGGCAGCGTGCCTTCGAGCATGCGCCAGCCGAAATTCTGGCCAGACCCGCCCGCGAGATGATTGATCTCCTCACGCGCATCCTGGCCGACGTCGCCGATAAAAAGCGCGCCGGTCGGCGCATCGAAGCTGGCGCGCCACGGATTGCGCAGCCCGTACGCAAATATCTCGTCCGCGCCGGCGGTATTGGCGAACGGGTTGTCGAAGGGAATCGCGTAGTTGCGCGACGGATCGTCGGGAAATGAATCTCCGTTGATATCGATGCGCAAAATCTTGCCGCGCAGATCGTTGAGGTTTTGCGCCGCGTTCGCTGGATCGCCGCCGCCGCCGCTATCGCCTTGGGTGATGTAGAGGTAACCATCGGGGCCGAAGCCGATCCAGCCACCATTGTGATTGGTCGCGGTGCGATCGACGGTTAGCATCACGCGCGCCGATGCGGGATCGGCGATATTGGGATCAGCCGAGCGCGTGATTTCCCATATCTCGGTGTCGCCGGCTTCGTTGATCAGGCTGAGAAAGGCGCGCCCGTTGGCGACATAATCGGGATGGAAGGCGAACCCTAAAAGCCCGCGCTCGCCCTGGTTGTCGAGATCGCCGGCGGGCACGTCGAAAAAGGGCTGCGCCAAAGTCTGATTGGTCGCGAGGTCGCGGATCAGCACGCGGCCGGTATTCTTTTCGGTCACGAACAGCCGGTTGGGATCGCCGGGCGCGGACGCGGCGAACACAGGGCTGGCGAAGCCCGATGCGATCAGATCGACCTGGATGAGCGCGCTTTGCGGATCGAGATCGGCGGCGCCAAAGCCGTAAAGCGTGTCATTGCCGGCGCCGCCATTGATGGTGTCCGCTCCGTCGCCGCCGGAGAGCACGTCGTCGCCATCGCCGCCGTCGATCACGTCAGCGCCCGGCCCGCCGTCCATGGAATCGGCGCCGCCAAAACCGTTCAGCGTGTTGGAGACGGCGTTGCCGACGATGATGTTTGCCAGCGCATTGCCGTCGCCCGTGATTGCCGCAGCGCCTGCCAAGGTGAGGTTCTCGAACTCGGCGGCGAGCGTCCAGTTCAGCGTGCTCTCGACGGTATCAGACCCTTCGCCGACGAGTTCCGTCAGTGTGTCGCCTGCGATATCGACCACATAGATGTCGTTGCCGGCACCACCTGCCATGGTGTCCGCGCCGGCGCCGCCATCCAGACGATTAGCCGCGGCATTGCCGGTCATCGTGTCATTGCCGGCGCCGCCGATCGCGTTCTCGATGATCACGCCGCGCGCAATCGCAATGTTGAACACCGCCGGCCCTTGGTCGGCAGTCGGCCCCGCGCTCGAATGCGCGCCGGCGCGCAGATCGATGTCGGCGTTCTGGCTGTAGCCGGAAAGATCGAGCGTATCGACGCCGCCGGCGTCCCAGATCGCGAACGTGGCGCCGACTGCAGCAGAGGTCAGCGTGTAGTGCTCGCGCCCGCTGTTGGAATTGAAACCGTAGATCGTGTCCCCGGTGCGGGTCGTCATTCTGGGCCCGTAGAGCCTTTGCGCCGCGGCGATATCGTGGAATTGCGGTCCGGGCGAAAATTCCGGCAGCGTGGCGCCGACATTGGGCGAGCCGAAATAGCTCATCACCGTGAAGGCGCGTGAATCCTGCCAATAGACGGCGTTGAGCGCGTAATCGGCGCCCGCGCCGTTATAGTCGCCGGGATGGCTCAAGCCGATGGCGTGGCCGATCTCGTGCGCCAGAATGTGCATGCCAAAATTGCCCGGCGTCAGATCCTGATTGTCGGGCAGACTGATATTGACCCAGACATCGCCGGCGACGGAGCTAGGCGCCGTCGAGCCTGGGAAAAATGCGAAAGCGGAGGCGCCGGCCTCGCCGGCCGAGTAATTGCCGAACAGAATGGTGGCGGCGTTCGAGTAGCCGCCAGGGGCGACGCGCACNNGTGATGTTGGCGACGTCCGACCAGAGCGCCAGCGCCGCTTCCGCGGCTGCGATTTGGGCGGCATTGAACTGCGAAAAGCCGGATGTGTCGCTTGGCATTACCGGCGGCGCGGTTGAGCGAAACGCATATGTCACCGTGGCGCCGGTCCCGATGGTGAAGCTCCAGCCATTGCTCTCGCGCGTGATTTGCGCCGCCGCCTGGTCCCAATCGAGGATGGTCTTGCCGTTTGTGGCGACCCCGCTGGTGGGCAGGATCACGCGCTGCGGTTCGGGGTCGGGCTCGGCGCGCGCATGCTCCCACCACCCGCCGAGGAACGGAAAATCGCGCGGATCTTCCTCGTAGGCGGCCCGGAAAGTGCGGTTGAAGTTCGCCGATCGCCTGGCCATGAGGCGCTCCCTCGATAAGACGAATCGACCTTACCGCCCCGCCCGCGAAACGCTCATGAAAAAGCCGCCAGGGCCCCGCCCTGCTTAGGGCCGTTGTCTGCTTTCTGGCACGCCATCGCGCGCGGCCATGCCGAGCGAGGTGCGGCACACCTCTTCCGGGCTCTGCAATTGCGGACGCATCGGATCGCTTTCGAACGCGGCCTGCACGCTGGTCACGCACTGGTCCCAGGCTCGGATGTCTTCGATCCGCTCGGCGCGCGAGCGCGGGTCGCCGTTGGGCGGGGGAATTTGGCGCTGCACTTGGCCGGGAACCACGATCTCGTCTTCGCCGGAGGCGCGCCGCG
>DPWD01000298.1 GCA_003526465.1 Hyphomonadaceae bacterium | reverse complement strand
CTGTCGCTGCGAGCGGCGCGGCAGCGCTCGCGCCTGATTGCTGGGTTGCGGCGGTTCTTCGTGGCCGGCGCGGGCGCTTCGTTTGCGGCGGTGTTCGTGTTCATGGGGCTTTACGCGATCGAGGGTGGGTTCAATGCCGGGGTCTACGCGCCCACCGAGCCCCTGCGGATGATCAACCCGCGCTTCATAGGCCGCACGGAGAGCGGGGGCCCATATCAACTCTCGGCGGAGCTGGCCGAGCGCCCGCCTGGGGAAAACCGGCCCATCGAACTGGTCTCCCCCGTCTATAGAACCGAAGCCGGAACGATCATGTCCGCTCCCCGGGGGGTTTATGACGAACAGGCCAAGACCGTGGTCTTTGACGGCGAGGTGCTGTTTGCGGACCGCACCGGCAACCGCTTCACCACTCCCTACATGGTGGTGGACCTGGCCCAAGGCGCCTTGACCGGGCGCGGCGGGGTGACCGGCGCCGGCCCCCTTGGCGTTGTCCAAGCCGACGCTTATGAATTGAGCGACAGCGACCGCGCCGTGGTCCTGCGGGGGGGTGTCCGCGGCCAGATTCCGGACCGCGGCCAGCAAAGTGGGGAGCCGAGGACGCCATGAGAGCCCAGATTATCGCCGCAGGCGTCATTTTCGCCGCCTTTGCCGCAGCGTCGCCTGCCCACGCGCAATTGAGCGAAAACGGCGGGCCGGTGTCCTATTCGGCTGACAACCTCGAATATGTCGACGCCGAGCGCCAACTGGTGCTGACCGGGGACGTGGATATCGTCCAGAACGACGCCCGGCTGCGGGCCGACCGCATCACGCTCTTTTTCAGCCGTTCCTCCGCTTCGCCGACCGATTCTCAAGGGTTGGGCTCGGGCGACATCCAGCGCATGGTCGCCGAAGGAGAGGTTTACTATGTTCGCCCGGCGCAATCGGCGCGGGGCAACCGGGCGGTCTACGAAGTGGCGCAGGACGCAGTCACCTTTACCGGCAATGTCGTGGTCGCCAGCGACGATAACGTCATTCGCGGGGAAACCCTGGTGCTGCAGATCGGCTCCCGGCGCACCACGATACGGCCCAATACCGGCGAACGTGTGCGGGGGGTCTTCGTTCCCCGCGGCAACTCGGGCGGGAGCCGTTGAACCTTCACGAATTCTTAGCCGCGGCAGGTCGATATGAGCGCTAAGGGCGCAGCACGTCGTTCAACCCGCCTCGAACCCGCTGAAACCGGGCTCGGCGCGGTCGGGATCGGCAAATCCTATCGCGGCCGCCGCGTGGTTAAGGACGTCTCCTTGTTCCTTAACCGTGGCGAAGTCGTCGGCCTGCTGGGCCCCAATGGAGCGGGTAAAACCACCTGCTTCTATATGATCACGGGGCTCGTGCGCGTGGACCACGGACAGATCCTTCTCGACGGACAGGACGTGACTACGCTGCCTATGTACCAGCGCTCGCGCCTGGGCGTCGGCTATCTGCCGCAAGAGCCATCCATTTTCCGTGGTCTTAGCGTCGAACAGAACGTGATGTCTGTTGTCGAACTGAGCGAACGCAATCCCGCTAAACGCCGCGAGACCGTGGACGGTCTGCTCGCGGAATTGAGTGTGGGTCATCTGAAGGACGCGCCTGCTTCTGCCCTCTCCGGGGGCGAACGCCGGCGTGTCGAAATTGCGCGCGCGCTGGCGACACGGCCTTCGTTCATGCTGCTTGACGAACCTTTCGCCGGCATCGATCCACTCGCCATCAACGACATCCGAGAGCTTATCTTGTTCCTCAAGGGACGCGGCCTCGGCATTTTGATCACCGACCACAATGTGCGCGAAACGCTGCAAATCGTGGACCGGGCTTCGATCATGTTCGACGGCGAAGTGATGTTCGAGGGCACGCCTGAGGAGGTTCGCGCCTCCAAGGTCGTACGCGAAAGGTATCTCGGCGACACGTTCAGCTAAGCGGGGGCCGCCATGGCGATGATCCCTCGTTTGGAGATGCGCCAGGGCCAGGCCCTGGTGATGACGCCGCAATTGCAGCAGGCGATCAAGCTGTTGCAGCTCTCCAATTTCGAACTGCAGGAATTTGTCGAGGCCGAGCTAGAGCGCAATCCGCTGTTGGAGCGGGAAGAAACCACCGAAGCGCCCAAGGCCGCCGAGAACGGCGACGCCAAGGCGCTGGACTTCGAAGAAAACGCAACACCGCAAGAACCCGCGCTCGATGTCGAGATCGCCGACATGACGCCGGATTTGAGCACGAGCGAGCTGGCCGAGGCAGGCGCGGCGCCTTTGCAGGATTGGTCGAAGGCTTCAGCCGCCAAGAATTTCGACGATCTACCCGGGCTCGAAGAAACGCTCGCCAGCGACATCACACTCGCCGAGCACCTCGATGCGCAACTCACCGAAGCAGGCGTGAGCGCCACCGAACGCATGATCGGCGCGGCTCTGATCGATCAGATCGACGATTGGGGCTATATGCGCGGCGATGTGCGCGAAATCGCGCGCCAATTGGGCGCTGAAGAGGCCGACGTCGCGCGCGTGCTTACGCTCATGCAAGGATTCGAGCCCACCGGCGTGATGGCGCGCGACATCCCCGAATGCCTGGCTTTGCAGCTGAAGGAGCGCAGCCGCTTCGATCCGGCAATGGAAAAGTTGATCCAGAATCTCGACCTGCTGGCGAAAAGCCAGATGGAGCGCCTGCAGGTGGTTTGCGGCGTGGACCGCGAAGATCTCATCGACATGATCGCCGAAGTGCGGGCGCTGACGCCCAAGCCCGGGGCGGGCTTTGGCGCGGGCGCGACGCAGACCGTGGCGCCGGACGTTTATGTGCGCCTCGGCCAGGACGGCGCCTGGCACGTCGAACTCAATGCCGACACCATGCCGCGCGTGCTGATGAACCAGCGTTATTACGCCACGGTGTCGAAAGGCGCGGTGCGCGAAGCGGACAAGTTGTTTCTGAGCGAGTGCGCGGCGAACGCGTCCTGGCTGGTGAAGAGCCTGGACCAGCGCGCGCGCACGATTTTGAAAGTCGCGCGAGAGATCGTGCGCCAGCAGGACGCGTTCTTCGTTCATGGCGTGTCGCAGCTGCGGCCCTTGAACCTGAAAACCGTGGCCGCCGCCATCGAAATGCACGAAAGCACGGTGAGCCGCGTCACCTCGAATAAATATCTTTCCTGCGCGCGCGGGCTGTTCGAGCTGAAATATTTCTTCACCGCCTCGATCAACGCCGCCGACGGCGGCGAAGCCCACTCCGCCGAAGCCGTGCGCCACCAGATTCGTGGTTTGATCGAAAGCGAAGCGCCGGAAGATATTCTCAGCGACGACCGCATCGTGGAGATTTTGCTGGAACAAGGCGTGGACATCGCCCGGCGGACCGTGGCGAAATATCGCGAGAGCTTGCGGATACCGAGCAGCGTGGAGCGGAAGCGGAAGCTGGCGAGCGGGATTTAGGGGCCTGTGGCTTAGCGCCGTGTGAGGTCTTGATCCTGCGCTTCAACTGGTTACTTTGAAGGCAAGGGTCACATTTGCCATGGATTCCTCAGGCGTCACATTTAGTGTAGAACGCGAATTCGGGGAATTCGTGATCGATGCCCATACACCCGAAACGATCCCGATGGCGCGCTTAGCGGAGTACATGACAAAACTTTCCGATCTGCTCGGCAAGGACGAAGCGGTGCATTTCGAGAAAGTTGAGAGCGGCAGTCTGAAGATCAAATACTGGACGCCGAAGTCAGACACTTCCCGTGTAATGCAGGGGCCCGCCAAACTACTGGCGGGGGAGCCAGATAAGGCGGCGATGAGCGCCTATCGTCAACTCAATGACCTGCTTGAATCGGATCGGGCGGTCGGCACCATGACCTTCTCGGGCTTGGTGCTGCCGTTCCCAGGGCGCGAGCGCACCCACTCGCCGGCCTATGGGCCCCTTGATGAGGAAATGGTCGTTGAGGGCCAACTTGTACGAATTGGCGGTAAGGATAAGTCAATTCACGCCCAGATTCGTGATGGCGATACCTACTATAATTGCCAAATGTCTCGCGGCTTGGCGATGGACATGTGTCGCTACTTGTTTGGCCCAACCATTAGGATCGCCGGTCGAGCGCGTTGGCAAAGGAACCGGGATGGCGAATGGCAATTGCTGGATTTTTTCGCCAACAAGTTTGAAGAGCTGGATGATAGCGCGCTTTCGGTAGTCGTTGCGCAACTCAGAAAAATTGATGGAAATGGCTGGCTAGGGTCAAAACTCATTAATTG
>DPWD01000210.1:374-4947 GCA_003526465.1 Hyphomonadaceae bacterium | reverse complement strand
AAATCGACGGGCGCACCGCGGGTGCGCGCGCTGTGCTATGGATTACCGATCTCTCCGTGCGTGGCGTCGAGGAGGGCGGCGCGCGCGGGCGCATCGAAGGCGCCCGCCAAGTGATCGCGCGCGATCCCGCGGCGTTTCTGGAGATGTGGACCCAGGCCCCGGTCATGGCCTGGCGTGTCAGCGGCGCGTTGCGCCTTGAATGGGCCAATCCGGACTATCTCAACGCGCTCGAAGCGAAATCGCTGGAGCAGGCGATCGCGCGCAATCTGCAGCTTGACCAAGGCTCGGTCGAACTCGCGCGCAAGGTAATCGAAAGCGGCGAAGCGGTTGACGAGAAGCGCTCCGCGGTGGTGGGCGGAGAACTCCGCACCTTGGCGATACGCATCAGTCCTGTCGCCGGCGGTGCGGCTGGCGTGGCCGTCGACGTGACGGAAGTGGAGGCATCGCGCGAGCTGCTCGCGCGTCAGCAGCGCGCCCATGACGAAACGCTCAACCACCTCGCAGAGGGCATCGCCGTCTTCGACGCCCAACGCCGGCTGGTGTTCTATAATCGCGCGTTCGAGACAGTGTGGGACCTCGATCCGGCTTTCTTGCAGGAAGGGCCGAGCCACGCGGCTTGGCTCGATTATCTGAAGGAAAAGCGCAAACTGCCGGCGCATGCGAACTACGCCGAGTGGCGCGCTGGCGAACTCGCGCTTTACCAGGAAGTAGCGGAGCTGCCGGAAGACATGTGGGTGCTGCCGGATGGGCGCATGCTGCGGGTCGCGCGCCAGCGTCACCCAGGCGGCGGGCTCTTGTTCATCTTCTCGGACATCACCAGCGAAGTGGAGCTGCGCAGCTCCTACGACGCGCTACTGCAGACGCAACGCGCTGCGTTAGACAAGCTGCACGAGGCGATTGTGGTGTTCGGCCTCGACGGGCGTTTGAAACTGTCGAACGCAGCGTTCCTGGCGATGTGGAAGCTCGATGCTACCGCGATCGAGCCGGATATGCCGTTCGACCGCGTGGTCGAAATTTGCCAGCCGCTGTTCCATGATCGCGGCGCGTGGGCGCAAGTGCGCGCACGCATCACCGACCCCTCGCCCGAGGCGCGCACCGAATATCGCGCGGAAATGCGCCGTTCCGATGAAACCGTGCTCAAATTCCTGACCCGCCCGCTGCCGGACGGCGCAACTCTGGTCGCGTTCCAGGACATCACCGCCGACCGCCGCGTCGAAGATGCGCTGCGCGAGCGCGCCGAGGCGTTCGAGGCGGCTGATCAATTGAAGACGCAATTCGTCGAGAACGTTTCTTATCAGTTGCGCAATCCGCTGCAGGCGATTTCGGGCAATGCCGAGATGCTGCAGCAGAACATTTTCGGGCCGCTGAACGACCGCCAGATCGAAGGCGTCGGCGCCATCCTCGAAGCCTCGGGCAGCTTGACCAAGCTGATCGACAACATCCTGGACGTCGCCATGGTGGAGGCCGGCAATGTCGAACTCGACCTCGGGCCCATGGATATATATGCGACCATTTCCGAGAGCGTGCAGATGGCGTGCTCGAAGGCGCGCGACACCGAAGTGCCGGTGCGGATCAAGTGCGATCCCAAGATCGGCGAGATCGAAGCCGACGGCAAACGCATCACCCAAGTGCTGGTGAATTTGCTCTCGAATGCGCTGAAGCACACCGAGCGTGGCGACGCCATCACGGTCTCGGCCGAGCGCATGGACGATGTCGTGCGCCTGATCGTGTCCGACAACGGCAAGGGCATGGCCTTCGACGCCCAGGCGCGCGCGTTCGACAGCTTCTCCTCCGGCGACCGCCAAGGCGCGGGCCTCGGCCTCGCTTTGGTGCGCTCGTTCGTTGAGATGCACGGCGGCTGGGTGGCGCTGGCGAGCGAGCCGGGGCGCGGGGTTACGGTGACCTGCCATCTGCCGGCGAAAGCGCCAGGCGCGGTCGTGAAGGCGGCGTGATCGCTGGTGCTATGCGCTACCGCGCATACTCCCGCACCACCGCTCCCAGAAACTCCCGCCCCTCGTACAAGCTCTGCACCCGCAGCTTTTCGTTCAAGCCATGCGCGTTGGCTTCGCCGGGGACCGCGAACATGCCGCTCATGCCGTAGGTGGGGATGCCGGCATTGTTGAGGTGGCGGCCGTCGGTGGCGCCTGCGCTCATGGTTGGCACGATGGGAACTCCCGGCCACATGCGCCGTGCAATGCGCTCAAGTGGGCGCATAATCTCGCGGGTTAGCGCCGGTGCGGAGGAACCGTCGCGGCGGCGCACGATGTCGACGGCGATCTGTTCGTCGGCCATCACCCGGCGCAGTTCCGTTTGCACCTCTTCCGGCGCATGCCCCTGCAGCACGCGGCAGGAGAGGGTGGCGACCGCGCGTTGCGGCAAGGCGTTGGTGGCGTGGCCGGCATCGACCTGGGTGGCCACGCAGGTGGTGCGCATGATCGCGTTGTAGGAAGGATCGCGCGCCACTGCTGTTTGCGCGGCAATATCGCTTGGATCGCGCGCCAGCGCGGCCATCGATGCGCCCATGTCGCCGCCGACGATGGGCGCCATGCGCTCGAAGAAAGCGCGCGTCACGGGATTGAGTTCGACCGGAAACTGATGCTGCGACAGCCGTGTGAGCCCCGCGCTCAAGCGATAGATCGCGTTCTCCGCGACAGGCCGCGAGGAATGCCCGCCGGGATTGGTCACGGTGAGCGCGAATGCCTGATGGATCTTCTCGCCGGCCTGCACATTGAGCGCGAGCGGGCGTCCATCGGGCGAGAGCATGCCGCCCGCGCCCTCATTGAGCGCGAAATCGGCCTGCAGCCATTCACGGTTATGTTCAAGCATGTAAGCGACGCCGTTGACGCGATCGGAAGTTTCCTCTCCGCAGGTCAGCGCCAGGCGGAGCGAGCGGCGCGGGCGGAAATTCTCCGTGCGCAGACGGATCATCAGATCGACGAACACCGCCGCCATGGCTTTGTCGTCGGCGCTGCCGCGACCGTAGAAGAAGCCGTTCTCCTCGATCAGGGTGAACGGGTCGCGCTCCCAGTCGGCCCGGTTGGCGTTGACGACATCGATGTGCGCCAGCAGCAGCAGCGCGCGCTGGCGCGAGGTTCCGCGCAGCACCGCCACCAGATTGCCATCGTCAGGGCGGCCCTCGGGGACGATCACGCGCAGATCGCTCTCGCCATAACCCGCAGCGCGCAGCCGCGTCAACATCGCTTCAGCCGCGCGCGTGCATGAGCCGGTGGCTTCTGAGGTGTCGATCTCCACCAGTTCTTCGTAGATGGCGCGGAAGGCAGCGCGGTCGGGGGAAGATTGCTGAGCGTGGGCCGAACCCAAGAGCGTAGCCGCGGCCGCGATGATCAAGAACTTGCGCATGATTTCCTCCCCGAGCGACCAATCAAGCGCCCCCGTGGCCGGAACCGCCAGTCTCTTGTCCTAAATCCAGCGCCGCACGCGCCTGCAATAATCGTCGAAAACTTCCCCGAATTGGCGGCGCATTTTCGCCTCTTCGAACGGGATCAGCACGAAATTGGCGATCGCGAACACGCCGATCGGCGCGAGCAGCATGAGCGGGCGTCCGAACCACAGCGCGGCGCCCACCGAAGCCGTCACCACCCCCAGGTACATCGGGTTGCGGGTGAAGCGATAAAGCCCGGAAGTCACCAGCGCGTCGTTCTTCTCCGAGGTCGGCAGGATCTGCGTGCCCGCGAGGCGGAACTGATTGGCGGCGATTGCGGGCAGCGCGATGCCCAATACAAGCAGCGTAAGGCCCGCGACTTCGCTGCGCCATTGCGGCAGCCCCGCAAACGTCGGCAGGTCGCTCAGAAAATAGCCAGCCGCAAGCAGCGCGAGCGCCCACAGCGGAGGCGGCGCCTTCAGCATCAATGCTGACTCTTTGGCAGCCGCACCACCAAGCCCTCCAAAGCCTCGCTGATCTTGATTTGGCAGGAGAGCCGCGAATTGTCCTCCACGTCATTAGCGAAATCGAGCATCGATTGCTCCATGCTCGAGGCCTCGCCGGTTTTCGCGAGCCAGGCGGGGTCGACATAGACGTGGCAGGTGGCGCACGCGCAAGCGCCGCCGCAATCGGCGTCGATGCCGGGCACGGCGTGTTTCACCGCCGCTTCCATCACGGTCTGTCCAAGCGGCGCGTCGATGACGTGCTCCTTGCCGGAATGTTCGATGTAAGTGATCTTCGGCATGGGTCTCCGTTCCGCTCTTATCGGGCCTGTTTATTGGGCTTGCGCCACGAGTTCCTTCATGGGGCGCGAGGCATCGGCGATGATATCCGGCGCCAGCGTGCGCCCGTTTTGTATCAGCATTTTCGCGCCAAGGTATTCCGCAGGGCGATTTACCGCATCGACCGCGATCAAACGCTCGCCATTATAGTAGAAGGCGGCAAAGGAGCGCTCCTTCAGGGCGCCGCGCAGCACCACTTGGGTGTAGCCCTGAAACAAGCCGGCGATCTGCAGCTTCAGATCATACTGGTCGGACCAGAACCACGGCGCTTCTACGGCATGGGATTGCCCGGTCAGCGCGGCGGCGACGATCTTTGCGCCTTCGACGGCGTTGTGCACGCTTTCGAGCC
>DPWD01000210.1:0-170 GCA_003526465.1 Hyphomonadaceae bacterium | reverse complement strand
AAAGCAAAACGCACGCCTTTGCTGGTGTGCTCATCGAGGAAGAAGCCTGCTACTTCGGGGCTGGTCACCCGCGCCAGCGGGCGCGGCGCCGCTTCGAGAACAGTAACGTCCAAGCCGGTCTGGCGCGCGACCGCGGCGACTTCCAAACCGATATAGCCCGCGCCGATCAC
>DPWD01000211.1 GCA_003526465.1 Hyphomonadaceae bacterium | reverse complement strand
GGGCGAACAGGGCGGCCCGCGCTCGCTCACCGTGAATGCGCCCGCGCCCGCGCCCGATCGCGGGCCCGAATGCCGGCGCATCAACGCCACGGTGGGCGACGGTCAAACCACGCAATCGCTGCCGCAGGAAACCTTCTGCCGCAACGCCGCGGGGCAGTGGGTTCCAGCGTAAGCACGCCGTCATAACTGAAACGCGAGGGCCGGCGGAAACGCCGGCCCTTTCTTTGCGCCAATTTCTCGTTGTATGTTTGCAACCTGGGATGTCGGGAGACGGGCATGCAAGACAACTGCGCGCGCTTGGTGGCGCTTGTGTTGGCGTTCGTTTCCACCTGCGGGATCGCGTTAGCGCAAGACCAGCCGCTGCCGGTCGAAGCGTTCGGGCGACTGCCGCTCGTCAGCTCTGTCGAACTTTCTCCCGACGGGTCGCGTCTCGCGATGGCGATCAATAACCATGGGCTGTCGGCCCTGCGCGTCCACGATTTCGAGCGGCGCGCGAGCGTATACGGCGCGCGCATGGCGGAAGGCGATCAACTGCGGTCGGTCGGTTGGGCCGAGGATGGTCGGCTGTCGTTCTTGTTGAGCCACACCTACCGGCCCAGCGCGGTGCTGCCATCGTACATCAGGTTCCGCGGCGCGCCGCGGCGTGTGGATTACTACCGCAACGGCGTCGTCGATCTTGCAACTCAGGATGTGCAAATGCTGAGCACGAATCCTGACGAACCGTGGGCGGATCAAAGTGCGCGGTTGGTGGCGCCGATCGAGGGCGATCCTGGCTTTGCGCGCTTGATTGGACGCGCGCCTGGCGTCGAAATGACCAGTGACGCGATCTATCGGGTCAATCTCCAGAACGGACGCGTGCGTTTGGCGCCAACCAATGGCGTGAATTCCGATACAATCAACTTCATCCTGGACGAGCGTGGGGAGCCGGTCGCGCGTATCGACACGAACCGCCAAACAAACCGCTGGCGTGTGTTTGCTTACGATGGCGAGCGGCCGCGCCTGCTACTTGAGGATGTCTCCCCGACGGGGTCTCCAATCCGATTGGCTGGATTGTTGGCCGATGGCAGGCTAGCGGCGCTTGATGTCGATGCGACCGGTGAATTCGAGGTGCTTTATGCGATAGATCGCGCGACTGGTTCGCGCGAAGTGCTGTTTGCGGCGGAAGGCGTAGATGTGGACGGCGCCATCGTCGATCCTTGGACGCGGCGGGTCGTTGGCGTCGGTTGGACAGTGCGGGAGTACGAGCAGCGCTTCTTTGACGCCACGCTCGAATCCGCGCGCGTTGCTGTGCACGAGGCATTCCCGAGCGGCTCGATCTCGCTGGTTTCCTGGTCGCGTGATCGGCGTCGTGTCATTGCTTACGGGGAGCGTGGGCTCGATGGCGGCGCGTACTATTCCTTCACGCCAGCCGATCGCCAGTTGCTCCGGATATCGTATCGCTATCCAGAGCTGGAGGCGGCCGATATCGGTGAACGCCAGTCTTTGACTTATGTGGCGCGGGATGGCGTTCGCATCCCTGCTTATCTCACGCTGCCCAGCCGCGCCGAGGGCGCCCCGCCGCCCCCGTTGGTGGTATTGGTGCACGGCGGCCCAGCCGGGCGGGATACGTTCGACTTCAATTGGTGGGCGGCGTTTCTGGCGTCGCGCGGCTACGCTGTGCTGCAACCGAATTTCCGCGGCTCCACGGGCTATGGCGTGCGGTGGGAACGCGCGGGTTGGGGACAGTGGGGTGGCCTGATGCAGACCGATGTCGAGGATGGACTCGCCGCATTGGCGCGGCAACGCTTCGTGGACGCGGGTCGTGTGTGCATTGTCGGTGCCTCGTACGGGGGCTATGCCGCGCTCGCCGGCGCGACCTTGACGCCAAATCTCTACCGCTGCGCGGTGAGCATAGCGGGGGTGTCGGATTTGAACGCGATGCTAGTGCAGGAAGCCGCCGAAACGCGCCGCGACAGTATAACCTCGGACTATTGGCGGCTTTCCATTGGAGATCGTCAAGAGGATCGCGAACGCATTCGCGCGGTCTCGCCTGTCAATCTCACCGCTCAAGCACGCGCGCCCATCCTGCTTATCCACGGCACCGATGATACGGTCGTGCCTATCGATCAATCGCGGCGTATGCAGCAGGCCCTTCGGACCGCGGGCAAGGATGTGCGCTTCGTCGAACTCCAAGGCGATGATCATTGGCTTTCGGACGCCCCGACACGCATCCAAATGCTACGCGAGCTGGAGGCGTTCCTGGCCCTGCATTTGGGGGCGTCTGCTGTGGCCCAATAGCGCACCTCGACGCCGCTGGTTAGCCTCGCTATATCGCCCCGCTCAGCTTCATCCCGAGGACACCATGGCCGCTCAACCGGCGCAATACATATTCACCATGCAGGGTCTGTCGAAGACTTACCCTGGCGGCAAAAAGGTGTTCGAGAACATCTGGCTGTCGTTTTTCCCCGACGCCAAGATCGGCGTGGTCGGCGTCAACGGCTCGGGCAAGTCGACGCTGATGAAGATCATGGCCGGCATGGACAAGGATTTCACTGGCGAAGCTTTCGCCATGGCCAACACCAAGATGGGCTATCTCGAACAAGAGCCGCACATCGATATGGCGCTCTCGGTGCGCGAAAACGTGGAAGCATGGTGCGAAGAGAAGAAGCTGGTTCAGCGCTTCAACGAAGTGTCGATGGAAATTGGAGAGAATTATTCCGAAGAACTCATGGAGGAGATGACCTCGCTGCAGGAGAAGATCGACGCCGCCGAAGCCTGGGACATCGACAGCAAGATCGAAATGGCGATGGATGCGTTGCGCTGCCCGCCCGACGATGCGGATGTCACGAAACTTTCCGGCGGCGAGCGCCGGCGCGTGGCGCTGTGCCGATTGCTGCTTTCGAAGCCCGACATGCTGCTACTGGACGAACCGACCAACCACCTCGACGCCGAAAGCGTGGCTTGGCTGCAGCATCATCTCGAAAACTTCCCCGGCTGCGTGATCCTGGTCACCCACGACCGCTACTTCCTCGATCAAGTGACGAAGTGGACGCTCGAACTCGATCGCGGCAAGGGCATTCCGTACGAGGGCAATTACTCTGCATGGCTGGAAGCAAAAGCCAAACGCTCGACCCAGGAAGCCTCCGAGAGCGATGCGCGCAAGAAGGTGATGAGCCGCGAACTGGATTGGGTGCGCCAGTCGCCGAAGGCCCGCCAAGCTAAAAGCAAAGCGCGGCTCACGCGCTACGAGGAAATGGCGGCGGAGGCCGAGCGCGAGAAGCAGACTTTCGCGACGATCCAGATTCCGCCCGGTCCGCGCCTCGGGCACAATGTCATCAATTTCGAGGGGCTGAAGAAAGGCTTCGGCGACAAGCTCCTGATCGACGGGCTTACGTTCAAACTCCCGCCGGGCGGGATTGTCGGCATCATCGGGCCGAACGGCGCGGGCAAGTCGACTCTGTTCAAGATGATCACCGGCCAGGAAGAGCCGGACGCTGGGGCGATTGCGATTGGCGAGAGCGTGAAGCTCGGCTTTGTCGATCAATCGCGCGACAGCCTCGACGACAAAAAGAACATTTGGGAGGAAATTTCCGGCGGCCTCGATATTCTGACGGTGGGGACACGTGAGGTGCCGAGCCGCGCGTATGTCTCAAGCTTCAATTTCAAGGGCGCCGATCAGCAGAAGAAGGTGGGTTTGCTTTCGGGCGGCGAACGCAACCGCGTACATCTCGCGAAAACCCTGCTCACCGGCGCAAACGTGCTGCTGCTCGACGAACCGACTAACGATCTCGACGTGGAAACGCTGCAATCGCTGGAGGCCGCGCTGGAAGACTTCGCCGGCTGCGCTGTGGTGATCAGCCACGATCGCTGGTTCCTGAACCGCTTGGCGACGCACATCCTCGCGTTCGAGGGCGACTCCCACGTCGAGTGGTTCGAGGGCGATTTCGACTCTTATGAAGAAGACAAGATGCGCCGCCTGGGTGTGAGCGAGATTATCCCCAGTAGGATCAAGTTCCAGAAATTTGGGCGGTAGCTGGTAGGCTGGCGTCACCTAGAGCAGGTGCTTCGCCGTGCTGGTTGGCGCGGTCCAGGTGATCCCGCCCCCATGCGCGAACGGCCTCAATGAGCGGCTTCACGCTCTCGCCGTGCGGCGAGATTCGGTACTCGACATGCGCCGGCATTTCAGAATGCACGATGCGGATGATGAGCCCTTCGCGCTCCAGGTCGCGCAGGGTTTCAGTGAGCACCTTGTGCGAGATCTCCGGCATGAGGCGGTGAAGCTCACTGAAACGTCGTGGCTCGGGAGCGAGCCAATACATGCAGATCATGCTCCATTTGCCGCCAATGGCGTTGAGCGCGGCGGTGAGGGGACACCCCGTGTTCGGGGAGGTCGGATCGGTGGGCGTAATCTTCATGTGCGCCTTGGTTACCGAAAAGTGCGTAATTGTCATAGCGCCAATTGCGGATGCAGGTGAGGCGGAAAGGCGCACAATGCGTCCGGGAGGCGGCAATGAGGGCATGGATAGGCGCGGCGTTGCTGGGGATAGGAGCGGTGGGATCACCCGACACTCTTGCGGTTGCGCACGCGCAGAGCGCTCAGAGCGCCCCCGCGCGTCTCGGGATGGTGGATCAATTTTATCGCGGACGTGCTGTGATCAACGCCGCGGTGCAAGCCGCTGGCGGCGCGCAGGCGTTGCGCGCGATCACGGCAATTTCCTACGTCGCGGCGGGCGATGTCTCAAACGATATTCAAGGCTATTCCGCGGCGCGGATTGGCGACCCAGCGCGCGATGGCGGCCTGCGGATCGTCAGCCGCTTCGATTTCGCCGGCTCGCGCTTCTACCAGCAAATCCAGCAGCATTACGAGAGCGGTTACGACAGCGCGTTCGCCACGATCTGGCGCGGCGGCGTGCAATATTCGCCGCGCTGGGTCCCCCGCGACTACACCGAAACCGCGAACGCGCCCTCGCCGTTCGCGGCGGGCGGGGCGATCATGGTTTCATCGCGCTGGCTTCCACCCATCATTCTGCAGCGCGCGTTGCAGAATTTCCGCTCCGTGGCCTGGATCGGCGAGAGTACGCTTGCTGAAGGCCCTGCCGATATCGTGGAATTTTCGTTCGACGAGTTTACGCGATTTCGCGTGCACGTGGTTCGCGCCAACCACAAGATTCGGCGCGTCGAAGCGGTCGCGCCGGATCCAATTTCGGCGGACGATGTCTCGATCGCCGAACTCAGCGGCGATCAAACCGTCGCGGGCGTGACATTTCCGACCGGCATACGCGCGCTTCGTCGCGGCGCTCCTACCCAGACGCTGCAACTAACCGATGTGGCTATCAACCCAGCATTCAGCGACGCGGATTTCTCCCCGCCAGAAGGCTTCACGCTCGTTGCTGCCGAGCCACAGGTCCGTGCGACGCAGATCGCTGGCCGTGTCTATGAGGTTTCCGGGCTGGCGGGAGGAACCTACCAAGTTCCCTTTGTGGTGATGGACGATTTCGTCGTTGCCTACGAGGCCCCGCTTGGCATCGCTCAGACGCGTCAGGTGATCGCTGAAATTCGCCGCGTCGCCGGCGACAAGCCGATCCGCTATGTGGTGGTGAGCCATTTCCACGCCGACCACGCCGGCGGCGTCGGCGCCTATGTGGAAGCCGGCGCCACAGTGCTTTCCTCACCCGAAAACCAAGCTGTGCTGCAATCCTATGCAGCCTCGAACCGCCCGCAATTCCAGGGCCTAGAGGGTCCCCGCGCGGATGTGACAATGCCATTTCAACCGGTCCCCGCGGCCGGATATGACATTGTCGACCGTGCTGGCAGCCGCTTGCAGGTGCTCGACTTCGCGGGAACAAGCCACGTCGACCACATGCTGGCGCTCTACGATCCGGAGGCGCACGTGTTCATGGGCGCAGATCACTACATCGAAGCAGTGCTTTGGAACCCGACCTTCGAGCGGGTCGCTGACTGGGTCAGGGATAATCGCGGGGTCGCCACCCTGCTGGGCGTTCATGTCAGGCCAATGTCGCGGGAAACCTATCTTGAACGCGCGCAACGCCGGCGCGGCGAGCCCCGGCGGGGCCGGATCACCTGGGAGGGGCTGCGGCGCTAACGCGACGTGGGCAAGCTACGTGGCGGATCAACGATTTGTTTACCACAAATCGCCGACCTTTCGCGCCCGTAGTCAACGTCGGGGGCGCGGGTTCCCGACGGCGCGAGCGGGGAGGCGCGTACATGCGTAAGTATAAGCCCTTGCAGTCCCACCTTGAGCGCCGCCATGGCCGCCCAGAGATGCTCACCTTCGAGGACATCGAGGCCATTATCGGCAAGCAATTGCCAAAGAGCGCGGTCGTGCACCGCGCCTTCTGGGCCAATGACAACGAAGGCCACCATTCCCACGCCCGTTCGTGGATGGGCGCAGGTTACCGCGTCGCCTATGTCGATCGCGAAGAAAAAGTGGTGCGCTTCGAGCGCACGCGCTAGCGCACGCCAGCAGAGCAGAATCCAAGCGCCGCCAATGTGGGCCATCAGCGCCTTCGGCGCCCTTTCTTCGCGCACTTTGTACGGCCTTGGCGCCTTTGTGTTTAGACACAAAGGCACAACGATCTTCACCAAGGACACAAGGCTGCCGGCGAGGGCGCCCGCGGCCATGTTGGCGTGGGCAGCCGCCTCTGAATCACCAAAATCGTCGCCACTCTCCGATGCGGCTTGGCTGCGGAGAGAAATCCATGGCGCGACTTGTGTTGGCGGCGCTGGCGGCGGCTTTGCTTTCCGGCTGCGCCTTGCTCCAGGATGAATATGACGAGCGGGCTCACAGCGAGTGCGATCAGGAGGTGGGGAGCCGGCGCGGGGCGTGCCACGATCGGGTTGACGAAAACCGGCGCGAGCGCGAGCGTGAGTGACAGCGCAGCCTCGGCGTGCGAAGCTCGACGCGGGCTTCACGGAGGACAAAATGCGCGCGCTTCTGGCGGCTTTGGCGTTGGCGCTCGCGGCCTGTGACGGCGCGGCGACGGATTCCACCGAGAGCGAAGCGGCTGCCCCGGGCTACACGCTCGAGATCCGCGCCAGTGGG
>DPWD01000222.1 GCA_003526465.1 Hyphomonadaceae bacterium | reverse complement strand
AAATCGAGAACCGCTCTAGCGGCATGATTCCGCAAGGCGATAGAACCGCACGCAGCGCGGCTGGCAAGTCAAAAAGCAGAACTTGCGCGCTTGCGCCTTCCTGGCCCCAGGCGGTGGGCGGCCGTTCGCACTTGCACAAACTGGATCGCGCTGCTTCAGCCTGCAGCGGGTTTAAGTGTCATTTCGCAGAGATGCGCGGGCGACTGTCTTCGGCAAGTTTCTCCGTACGGCGAGCGGGGCTCCGGCGGGATTGGAGTAACTCAGCTGCCTGCACGCCCGCGCTTGCCGAACGCCAACATCAGTGCGGACAGTCGCTTCAAATCAGGGTTGGCCGCCTCACGCCCGCCGCCGGATCGGCGCCGCTGCGTGATCCGTGTCGTTGAGGCGGAAACGCTGCACCAGCGAGGCCAAAGTCGCCGCTTCGCTGCTGAGCGTATGGCTGGCGGCGGTGGTTTCTTCCACCATGGCGGCGTTTTGCTGGGTGACCTGATCCATCTGATTGATGGCGGTGTTGATTTCGCTGAGCGCGGTTGCTTGCTCCTGCGCCGAGGCGGCGATCTCGCGCACCACTTGGTCGATCTGCACGACGCGCTCGATAATGCGCTGCAGCGAATCCCCGGTGCGGTTCACGAGGTCGGCGCCGGATTCCACCAAACCCGATGAGGCCGAGATGAGCGTCTTGATTTCCTTGGCTGAGTCCGCGGAACGCTGCGCCAAAGCCCGCACCTCGGAGGCGACCACCGCAAAGCCGCGGCCAGCGTCGCCGGCGCGCGCGGCTTCAACCCCGGCATTGAGGGCGAGCAGATTGGTCTGGAAGGCGATTTCGTCGATCACGCCAATGATCTGGGCGATTTGCGCCGAAGATTTCTCGATCTCTTGCATGGTGGCGATGGCTTTTCTGACCACCTCGCCGCCTTCCTGGGCTTCGCCTCGAGCGACGGTCACGATCCCGGTGGCTTCCTTTGCCCCGGAGGCCGTCTTGCCGACAGTGGAAGTGATTTCATCGAGCGCGGCGGCGGTTTGTTCAAGGCTCGCGGCCTGGTTCTCGGTGCGCCGCGACAGATCGTCGGTGGCCTGCGAGATATCGCCGGCGCCCGACTGAATGTTGCCAACCTCGCGCGCCACTTCGCCGATCGCTTCGTGCAATTTGGCTACGGCGGTGTTGAAGTCCTGTTTCAGCTTTTCGTAATCGGCCGGCACGGCCTCGGAGACGCTTGAGGTCAAATCGCCGCCGGCGAGACGGTCGAGCCCGCGCGCCAAAGCCGCCACCACTTTCGCCTGCGCTTCCGACGCGGCGCGCAACACAGTTTCGTTGCGTTCGCGCTCGGCCTCGACTTCGGCGCGCTGCTTTTCCTCCGCGGCTTTCTTCGCCGCTTCGTTGCGGGCTCGCTCGGCTTCCATTTCCTTGCGCTGGCGCTCTTCGATTTCGCGCCGTTCGGTTTCGTTTTTGGCGCGCTCAAGCTCGCGCTCGTGCCGGCGGCGCTCTTCCGCTTCGCGCTCGGCGGCCTCGTTGCGCAAGCGCTCGCGCTCGGCCTCGATCTGCTGCTGCTGCATGAGTTTGCGTTGTTGCTCGGCATCCGCTTCCAGCTTGATCTTCTCGATCGCGGCCTGCCGGAAGCCCAGCACGGTGCGCGCCATCGCCCCGATTTCGTCGCGGCGCTCGGTGCTCGGCACCTCGACGGAATTGTCGCCCCCCGACAGGCGGCTCATGACCGAGGTCAGGTCGAGCAGGGGGCGAACCAAGAAGCGGCGGGCGATATAGGCGAGGCCGATCGTGGCCGCGAGCGCCAGGATCAGCGCCGAAATCATCAGAATGCCGGAAAGGCGGGCCGCGGCATGCGCGTGCTCGACGGTAACGGTCGCGCTGGCGCTGATGGTTTCGGTGGCCGCCCCCATGGATTCTTCCAGCGCGCCGAACTGATTGAAGAAGGCAGGCAGATTGTTGGCCGCTGCGGCGCCGTCGCGTCCGGCCAGATCGATGATGGTGCGGGCTGCGTCGGCGTAGGCGGCGAGCGGCTCTTGTAGCGCTTGGAGCACGGCGCGCTCTTCGTCGGTCGCGGCCAGTTCGAGTTCGCGCGCGACATTGGCGTTAAATTCTTCCAGGTGGGTGGCGAGGTCGGACTTTGCCTCATCGAGCGAAAGGCCCAGCGTGGCGTCGCGGGTCAGCAGCGCGTTTAGCACGTCGCCGCGGATGGCGTCGTGCATCATGTCGGCGGCGAGGTGACTGCGCAGCAGCTCCGCGGTGCGTTCGGAATCCTGGATGGCGCCGGAGAGGGTGGTGGTGGACCAGAGCCCGATGCCCCCGCAGGCGCCGACGATCGCCAGCAAGGAGGCGCTCGCTGCTAGCGCCGCGCGATTCAAGGAAGCAAACATAGAAGTACCCCGCCGATGGACGTCACTCGCTAGCGCAATGTGGTGAACAAAGTATTTCCCTTGCGATCTTGGGTTGAGGAATGATTAACCGTATCCAGCAACATTGCCGGCTTCATTCGGGCGGAGGGTTCGGCGTGCGGAAATTGACGTTAGCGTTGTTAGGCGCCTCGGGCGCGATTGGGGGTGTCGCCGGCGCTGAAGAGGCCGCGCCAGGCGCCGCGGTGGAGCTTTCGCTGTCCTACACCGCCGACGTGATGGGCGTGGTCGACGGCGGCCTTTCCCAGCGCGGCCGTTTTCTCGACAATCTCGACCTCATCGCCGATGTCGATCTCGAGCGGCTGGTGGAATGGCGCGGGGCGAGCGCCCATATCGATGTGCTCAACAATTCCGGCGGCATGCCCAATGACGACGCCGCCACGCTGCAGGGCGTCGACAACATCGAGGTTTCAAGCCAGCGTTTGCGCCTGTTCGAGGCCTGGATCGAGCAGACCTGGGGCGCTTCGTCGCTGCGCTACGGCCTCTACGATCTCAACAGCGAGTTCTACGCCAACGATGCCGCCGGCCTGCTGATCGCGCCGGCGTTCGGCATCGGCTCGGAAATCGCCGCCACCGGGCCCAACGGGCCGTCGATCTTTCCATCGACGGCGCTGGCGGCGCGTTTTCACACTACATTCGACACCGGCGTGTTCATGCGGGCGGCCGTGCTGAATGCCCACGCCGGCGTGGTCGGCGATCCCGATGGCGTGGACACCACGTTCGACGAGGGCGCGCTGCTTATTGGCGAAGGCGGGATCGAGGGCGACCGCAAGCTGGCTTTCGGGCTCTGGCGCTACACGCGGTCCCAGGACGACATCCGCGATCTTGACGGCTTCGGCAATCCGGTGCGGCGCGATGCGCAGGGCGCTTATGTCGTGTTCGAGCAGCCGCTCAATGACGCGGACGGGACGCGCGCCGCGACAGCGTTTCTGCGTGCTGGCGCTTCCGATGGCGAGACCACCCCCTTTGCTGGCGGTTGGCAGGCCGGCGTGTTGATCCAGCGCGTGTTCGAAGCCCGCCCCGACAGTGCGTTTTCATTCGGCGTGAACCAGGGCCTGTTATCGGACGGTTATCGCCACAATCTGATCGACCTCGGCGCCTCGATGGCCAGTTCAGAAATTCAGATCGAGGCGACCTATTCCGACAAGCCCTTGCCTTTCCTCACCATCCAACCGGACCTGCAATGGGTGCGGCGTCCTGGGGGCGACCGCGGCATCGAGGACGAAATAGTGGCGGGGCTGCGGGTGAGCGTGGAGCTCTAACGGGCCCTATTTTCCGCTGGCGCGCGCCTTGCGAGTGACTTGGCGTTTCTTAACAAGGCGCCGGCGTGAAACGGTTAAGCATCGCTCTCCAAATCGCTTTTATGGCGGTTACAGCATGTGCGAGCGTTGCGCCCACGCGTTCTTCGCGTCTCGAAATCGCACACAGCCGCGGGTTCACCATGCGCGCGGAAATCGTCGAGAGCGGGGGCGCCGTGGTGGTGCGCGGCGCGGTGTGCCGCGGCGCCTTTACCCCACCCCCGCCGCGCTATGTGCGCCTGGAGC
>DPWD01000034.1:17396-23059 GCA_003526465.1 Hyphomonadaceae bacterium | reverse complement strand
CCGCACTCGCCGCGCTGGTTTCGGAGATCGCCGCGCCGCGGCTGGCGCGCTCGGCTACGCGCGCCGCGCCTACGGGATCATCGGCGCGGCTCTGGGAATCAATCGGATCGAGCGTCACGGCGCTTCCAACCCCGCCAAGCGCGACCTCGGAGACAGCGCGAATGCTGTGGCTCGCGCCAGCGATGACACGCATCCCCGCGCCGCCGCCAGACAAGGCGACAGCTTCCACACCCATGTCGTAACCTGCGTTGGCAAGCGCCGCGTTCAAGCGCAAAGCGGCGCTCTCGAGCGTGCGCGGATCGCCTGCTTCGAGGGTGGCTGAAACCGTCTTCTCGCCCCAAACCGTGCCGAAAGTAATAGCCACGGTCTGATCGTTCAGGAGCGCGGTTACGTCGTCGCTCACGCCGGTCGCGGCCTGCGCGCTGGTAAAACTACGCTCCACCGAAAAGGCGCCGCCAATGCCGAGCGCCGGCGGCGCGCCTGCCAGTGAAAGCACATTGGCATTGATGCTGACCGATTTGATGTGGTGGCCCGCGGCTTCGCTCGCCGCCCAATTGACGAGGTCGCCGCCCTGCGCGTCCACGTAAACGCCGGCGACGTTCAGCGCCGTGTCGAGGCGTTCCTGGAAAACGCCGCTCCACTCACCGGGTGCGGCATCGGGATCGTTCAAGCGCTCCGCCGCGCTGACGGAGACGGTGATCGTCTTTTCTCCCCCAGGTGTGTCGACGACAATTTCGAGATCGACGGCCCCAGTATGGGTAAGCAGAGGCGAACCGCCGGCTGCGGCCATCGTGCGCACGCCATCTCCAAACGGCTGGCCGGCGCTTGCCGCGGGCAAACCGCCGGCCGCCCACACGCCGGGCGCCTGCAGCACTGGATCAAAACTGGCGCCGTTCAGCGTAGCGCTGACATCGATCAAATCGTGCAGACTATCGATGCGCAGCGAAAGCGCGCCGCTCACATCGTGCAGTGACGCGGCCGCAGCCAACCCCGCCGCGCGCAGTTTTTCGTTGAGCTGCGTAACCAGGGTCGCAGCGTCAATACCCGCTGTGGCGCCATCTACAGTAATGGTAGACTGCGCAGAATCCGCGGTTGTGAACACAAAGCTCTGCGCACCCACGAACAGATCGCTCGCCGCTGCGACGGCGCCAACCTCGAACCGGCGCGCGAAAACTCCGTCGCGCAGCCCGCCGACCATGCCGGGCGGGTCGGTCGCTTCCAACGTCGCCGCGCGACCGCTGACGGAAAAGCCTTCAACCGAGACGAAATCGCCTGACAAGAACGAAAGCCCGCGCTCAGCGCCATTTTCCCATACATCGACGCCCGCAGCTATGCCTTGCTCGTGCAACAATTGGGTAAGCCGTTCGGCGAGGTCGTCAAGGATGGCGCGGTCCTGGTTCTCGCCGCTGCGTACGCGCCAATTTTCCAGATCGTCGTCGCGCCAAGCGGTGGACACCGCGAGCTTGCGGCCATCAGTGAAGCGCAGCTGCAGCATAGCCTCTCCGGGAGCGCGCAGCGCGGTCTCGAAATTATTTGCGCCATCGGAGGTCAACACGTTGGTGCGCTGCTCGTAGGCGCCGGCGGGCGCTGTGCTGTAGGACGCGCCCGGCCCAAACCATCCTGTCGCGACATGCGCGCCTATGGGATCGGCGGTGGCGCCAGGTCGCGTCAGCAAAGAAGGCAAACCCGCCTCCCCGCCTACGTCCTCCAATTTGATCAGCCGCGCGCCATTGCCGGCTTGGCCCACTGCGTAGAACGCCGGCTGCGGCGCGTCCGTTTCGAACGCCACGCGCTCGCCGGCGCGAACATCGACCTTGAGCGCATATTGTTTCAAGCCGGTGTAGCGAACGGTCTTGGCTTCCCCGGCAATGACGATCGTGCTGGTTTTCGGCGTCTGATCCACCGCTTCCAGCCGTGAGGCGACCCCGGCGACGCCAAGCTTGGTGTTGACGAAACTTACCACCGCGCCAAGTGAGCGTGTGATCGAGCCCATCTCGGTGAGGTCGATCGCAACCCGGCGCTCCACGCCAGCCGCAGACGTCGCCACAATCTCGAAGGANNTCTTGCGCGAGCCCCAAGAGCGCCGCGCTCAGCCCGCCTCGATGGATCACGCCGGTGAGGTAATCCTCCGACTTGACCGGCAACGCCAAGGTTGTTTGGGCGGCATCGACGCGGTCACCCTGGGCGAGGCGCATACCTTCGAATTGCTGGGTGGAGAAAAAGGCGGACAATTCTCCCAGGCCGCGCTTGAACTCCGCCTCGATGCGATTGCGCTGGGCGGGGGGGATTTTCTCATTCTCGGCGCCGCGCGCAAGCGCTTGCAGCGTCGAGAGCCCGGTATGAAGCGCAAACAGGCGCCGATAATCTCCCGTAGCGCCGAGGTCGGAGAAAAGCTTCGCGCCAGGATCGAAGAATTGCTTGTTCGCCAGCGCGCGCTGCAGCAGCGACGCGCTGCTGGGAGATATCCCCGGCGTCCAGACCGGCGCTGACGGCGCGTTGGGGTCGGCGCCGAGTGAGGCGTCGGCGGCGACAATCCCGACTTTCGACGCCGCCCAGGACGCCAACACACTCGCGTCAACGCCAGCAACGCTTGCGCCGTCGCTGCTTTGCCGCTGGCTGAGGAACGCCAGCGCCGCTCTGGCGCTAATCGGATTGACCACGCGCGCAAACTCCGCCGCGGCGGATTATCGCTCCGCCGCGTAAACAGCTTCTTTTGACTTGGAATCGTTAACGTGGAGCGAGTGCGTCGTTGAAGCGCTGCACGATCGGCTCATCGAGCAGGTGCGGCCATAATTGCACGCCCTGGAAGATCGACAGCGCAATGACCAGAAACGCCGCCGCTCCCAACAGAAACCGGGCCGGCGCGATCTTGGTGACGTATCCCGCGAGCGGCGCCGCGACCAGGCCGCCCAAGATCAGACCCGAGATCGCCGCGACCGCATTGGCCCATTCCGTTCCGGCCCCGAGATTAAAACGTCCAGTCGCGATCGTCCAAAGAAAAGCCGCCGAGATCGCCACGGCGACAAAGAATTCCGCCGTGTTCACGCTGCCGATGACGTAGCGCGGCGCATGTCCGCGCCCGAGCAGCGTCGAAGTCACGATCGGGCCCCAACCACCGCCGACGCTGGCGTCGAGAAAGCCCCCGACCAGCCCCAGCGGAATCACATGCTCGAGGTGCGGGGGCGTATCCGCCAAATTACGAACCGCGCGCAGTAGCATGACAAAGCCGATGACCGCGAGATAGGCGACGATGATCGCCTTGACGAAAGTTGGGTCAAACCCGGTCAACAGATAAGCGCCAACAACCCCGCCAACGACGCCAGCGGGCGTGAGCCGCGCCAGCAGCCGCCAATCCACGTTCTTGTGGACAAGGTGCGAAATGCCCGAGGCCCCGTTGGTGAAGCACTTGGCTACGTGAACCGCTGCCGAAGTCTGTGCGGGCGGCACGCCGAAGAAGAGCAGGACGGTGGAAGAGATCACCCCATAGGCCATACCCACCGCGCCATCGACCAATTGCGCGAAAAAGCCGACCGCCAGGAATAAGCCAAAGGTGAGGGCCAGGGCCGGCCATAGGTCGGGGCTGACTGCCAATGACGTCCTCTTCGCGAATGCGCTCGCCGCACCCTAGCCTGATCGCGCAATTCGGTTCCAGGGGTTTCGGCCGTGCACGATTTCCGCCCAAGAGATGCCGCCCGAGACTTCCCTCAACGAGAGAAATCTAAGCTTTTACAGTTGGATAATCGCTAGAATCGCACCCGCCGCGATGCGCCGCGCGCGCATAGGCAAGCCGCGCGATGTCGGCGGAGACTCAACTCTGAACCGACGAGTAAGGGGCGCCAGGGCGACCAGTGGCTTTTCCCCTTCAGGGTAGATTGGGCCGTTGTTGCGCATAACCACGGACCCCCGCGGCGATGTGCTATCCCGCCGTCATGTCTGTTCTCGACGCTCTCATGCGCCCATACGGTTTTTTGGCCACGCTGCCGTTCCGCTTCCGCAGAAACCGGGTTTCACCACCCCCCAAGCTTGCTCACCCGCGTTGGGTTGATTTCCTGGCTGAGCGTTTCAACCAAGAACACCTGCGCGTGCTAGAAATCGGCGCGCGCAATGTGACCGGAACCTCGCTGCGCGAGCGCTTTTCCCGCACGCACTATGTCGGATTTGATTTTTATCCCGGCGACAACGTCGATGTCGTCGGGGACGCGCACAGGTTATCCAGCTATTTCGCGGGCCAGGAAAAATTCGACCTCATCTTCTCATCGGCGGTCTTCGAGCACCTCGCCATGCCCTGGGTGGTTGCGCTTGAGATCCAGAAGCTACTGAAGGTCGGCGCCCACGTTTTCGTGGAAACGCATTTCTCGTTCTCTTCGCACGAGCGCCCTTGGCATTTTTTTCAATTCTCTGACCAGGGGCTGCGCGTGCTCTTCAATCACGCGCTGGGGTTCGATCTGGTCGAGAGCGGCATGAGCAATCCCATCGCCGGTTATTTCGCGCACGACGCGCACAAGAGTTTACGCCATGCGCCGGTCACCGAACTTTATTGCCACAGCGAAATTCTGTGCCGCAAACGCTGCGAAGTCGACGCCTTCGACTGGCGCCATGCGCCCTTGGATAGCGTCGTCGACGGCACGCGCTATCCCGCGCCCGATTGAGCTCGCCTCACCGCCCCGACGCCGCCCGCGCCGCGCGGAACTCAGAGCTGGCGCGCCATTGCGGCCAGTCATCGCCATCGGCGAGGCCGCGGCCCACGGCATAGAGCGCCTCCAGATCTTGCGCACCGCCCGACATGTCCCAATCCGGGGTCACCTCATCGCTCGGCTTGTGATAATTGTTGGCGATGTAGGNNNNTTCGAGGTGTAGAGCACCGGGATGCCCAATTGAGCGAGGTGCAGCTGATCGGAGCGATAGAAGGAGCCGTGCTCCGGCGTTGAGTCCGGCTCAACGCGCCTTCCCTGCGCGGCAAGCGATTGGGCGATCAGATCGTCCATCTCGCTCTGGCCATACCCCACGATCTCCATGTCACGCGTCGGCCCCGCATTGTTGATGCCATCCATGTTGATCGCTGCGACCGTATTGCGCGCGGGAAAAACGGGATTGTCGCGATAATAGAGCGCGCCCAGCAGGCCCTGCTCTTCAGCGGTGAAGGCGACGAACGCCATCGAGCGGCGGGCGCGCCCCTCGGCCGCGGCGCGGCGCGCAAGCTCGATCAACGCCGCCGTGCCAGTCGCATTATCCAAAGCGCCGTTACATATGTCGTCGCCATCTATCGCCGGACAGCGTCCGAGATGGTCCCAATGCGCGGTGTACATCACGAACTCGTCACTGCGGTCGCCCGGGATGGCTGCGGTAACCGCTCCCGGCAACACGTCGCTGACGCCGGGAATTCGGTTCGCGGCGCTGGCGATCACGCCGCCCGTCCCCGGCAATACGCCGACGACATTGTAGGTCGTGCGCTGCTCGATGCGGGTGTCTAGCGCGAGCGAGGCGGTCATGTTCATCCTGACCGCGCGGAAGCCGCGCCGTTGCGCGCGCGCCTTCAATTCATCGAAATCCAGGCGCGCGCGGCGGAACGTCTCCAGCGCCACCTCGTTGTTGATCCAGCCTTCGAAATTGGCGCGGCTCGCGCCGCGGTCGGCGCGCACGATGTCCCAGCGCGCGCTGCCGGT